>SABI01000375.1 GCA_009929055.1 Spirochaetia bacterium
TGAGTCGTTTGCTAAGGGTGGGGATTTTGTTACCAATGGTGAGAGACTTATTAGAGTTGGTGAAGCTGGTAGAGAGCGTGTTCAAATAACTCCACTTAACTCAACTAGATAT
Organism: Spirochaetia bacterium; assembly: GCA_009929055.1. Lineage (GTDB taxonomy): Bacteria > Spirochaetota > Spirochaetia > Sphaerochaetales > Sphaerochaetaceae > SABI01. The sequence goes on from SABI01000375.1 coordinate 113, forward strand.
GCAGATAGGCGAATGGCGAGTTCAAGCAGTTCATCATATTCAGTTGTTGTGAATGGTGCTAATTCTAACCCTGAACAAATTGCTGTTGCTGTTAAACGAGAGTTTAAGAAAATGGAAAGAAGAGGTGTTGCGTATGCCTGAAACTAAATATGGATTGAAATATGAGCTACTTTTTGTCGGTGACTCTTCTTGGACAGAAATCACTTCTTTGATTGACTCAAGGTCTACAAAGATAGAACATGCAGGGTGTTCTACAGACCTTAAAAGCGTGGTGTCAAAATGTGACTTTGAGATGAAGTATAGCAGAACTCCATCTTTGATTATGCACTCATCTATAGTCGGGAAGATATTTGCTGCAAAAGAAAACAATGAAATAGTCAAATTCAGAATGTCTGGGTTTGATTCTTTTGTTGGAAAGGTTGATTTAGGCAACTTTTCTCAAACTAATGGTCGAATACCAGGATTTGTCTCTGTTACATGTGAGGACAACTCCTACCTCTTAGAAGAGAAAATGCCGACAAGTTTTGAATATCCATCAACAAGCGATCTTTCCGATGAAGGATATTCTGTATTTGACAAAAACAACCTTGCAGAGTCTATTGTGATGCTTAGGTTTTTGGATGCAGGGTATACGATTAATGATATTGACATTGATAATTCAGACACAATTCCCGAGAAAGTGCGAAGAGTTGTGTATGATAAAGACGATAAAGAAACTTACAGGGACTTCCTTGATACTCTACTCTTTGAACATTGTGCAGTATATGTGACTACATTAGACGGTAAATTAATGGTAAAAAGGCTTTACCAAACAAACCCTGTATCCGAAAGAGATGTTACAGAGTTTCTTCTTAAAGAAGGTCTCTCTACCAAGGGTGGAGATTATCAGTTTGACGGAGTTGAAATCAAATGGTCAAACCTTGCAGTATTGTCTAAAAATGTTGTATATAATGCAAATATTTCAATGGACTTAGATGAAGATGGCAAGTTTGTTGGTGAAGAAATAGAACCAGAACATTACTACCCATCTGATGGTGATATCGAGGAAGTGTGGCAAGATTTCGACGCCTCTTTTTTGGATAAACCATACCTTACAAAAGAGAGTCGATTAAAGAATAAAGACCTGTCTCTTATAACCGTCAAAAACGCTTACTACGAGGTCGATAAAGACTCAGATGTAATATTAGCCAACAACCCCCCAGAAATTGAACCTACAAAGGCTAGAGTGCTTTTCTACAACAAAAATGCTAGTGATGTTAAAAAGATTTATGGGTTTACTATTGTCGGTGATATTTTATACAGAAATAAGATAAATGATTCCATCTACCCTCCAACAGCGAACAAATTAGACGACCCTTACGAGACAAAGCATATTTTCAATTCTGGTGGTGCAGAGAAATTGGCAAACCATCTCCATAGATTTTATAAGTATGGCGATTTACAGCACAGTTGGTCTGAACACAATGTTGATTCTCATTTGTTCCAAATTGTAACTGTAACAGCTACAGACACATTCATTTCATCACTTGCTATGATTATTTCGCAGACAAGGACGTACCCCGCACCAAGCGTTTTAAGTATTAGTAATAACGCTATAGGAGTGACAGCTTTTAATAGCGAGCCTGTGAGGACTAGATCGATCATTCGTGGAAGTATTCCTGTCAACATAGGGCCATCTGGTTCGAGTGGAACAAGGAGTATTACACAATTCTCTTTAGGTAACGCAGACAGCCCTTACGACAGCACTCCTACAACAGTAAGTGCTAATGGTGTTACCGTTGGTGCTAGTGGTGTGACGTTGAGCACAGAGGGCTTAGGATGGACTTTTGAATCACCTACCCCAAGTGAGGGTGAGTTTGTATGGAGGAGAGAAGGATACTACACACCACCAGAAGTATGGCCATCGGTTTGGAGTATTACTCGGTTGACGGGTGCTTCTTCTTTTGGTATCACACTCAAAGCTTCCTCTCTTACAGTTCCAACTTCTTCAAGGGGCGTACCTCGAGGTGGGAATATCACCATAACTGCTTTATTGCAAAATATCCCATCTGACACGGTAATAACTTGGAGTGTG
>SABI01000061.1 GCA_009929055.1 Spirochaetia bacterium
CCTTTATTCTTAGTAATAAAATCATAGGCAATGAAATCTAACTCTTTAGTGGTAATCCCTACTTCTACTTTTGTTTCTAATAGGTCATGTAGTCTTGCTAGAAGCCTGCAGGAGTCGTGAATATATTGTATTTGGTCGGGTGTTTTTAGTGTTATCATGAGTGTTCCTTAACGATTGAATCAAGAATCCCATTGATAAACTTATAGTTAACTTCTCTACTGTATTCTTGTGATAATCGTACTGCTTCAGTAATAACAACTGAAGCATGTATTTCTTTATCATAAAGAATTGAAAAAACTGACATTCTTAAAATATTTCTATCGATGATATCGATTCTATCTAGAGGACGGTTAATAGAAAAACTTGACACAAGGGCATCAATTTCTTTTAAGTGTTCGAGTGTCCCCGTAATAAGATACTTCGCAAAAAGGGCTGTTTCAGAGTCTAATAGCTCTTTTTCTTCATCATTTAATGTAGGAAAGTCTGGAGTTCCTGTTTGACTATAAAGAACTCCATTAAAATCGAGTGAATAGAGTGTTGAAAGGGCAATCTCTCGGCCCATATGTCTAGACCTCAACTTTACATTTCTCCTTTATACATGATCTCGATTGTGGCTTCACCTCTTAATTTTGCAACTAAGGCGTCAATTGCTCTAAGGTATGCTTCTTGTTTACTTCTATTAGTGAGTGTTTGACGGATATATTGTTTTACAGTAACTGTTGAGTCTGGATTGATTTTATCGGTAATTGAAAGGAGTTTAGGATCTGTATGAGTGGTAACTTTTACAATATGATACCCTCCTTTAGATTCTAACACACCTGAAGGTTTGCCTAAATCTAAAGCAAATACTGCTTCAAAGAAAGCTGCCCCTAATGCATTTTTCATATTGTCATCATCATAGGCGAGCCAACCGATATCACCCCCCTTATTTACTGAATCTAGATCTTTTGAGTACTTTGGAACAAGTTCTTCAAAGGTATAGGTGTTATAGCGTAAAAATCTTGCTACAGTATCCATCTCTTTCTTTACTGCGGTTTTGGTCTCTGCAGTAAAAGGCATAAATATGTGTGATATTTTCACTAGCTCTGGATTTATAAATTCAGCTCTGTTTGTTCTATAGAATTCATTAATAGCTTCTTCTGTAGGTTCTTTAAAACTATTAATAACATTAAGCTGTGTTCCCTTTACATATTGGTCAACTGTAGTAGAGTCTTTTAATATTTTCTTAAACTCAGAGAGGTTCATGTTGTAGCTTTGTTTTATAGCTAATTCAAATTGAGCATCACTAACGGGTTGACCAGCTTGTTCACTTAAGTATTGTTTTTGTTGATTAACAAGTGAAGTAACTTGAATATCTGTTAACATATATCCATCTCGAGTAGCACCTTGAAGGACTAATGCGTCATTAATCATCACATCGAGTACTTCTAGGGGATTTACAGGCATAGGAGAATTAGCGTTTGCAGCTTGAACTTGGTATTCAGCAACTCTACTGTTAAGCTCTTCTACAGTAATGGTTTCAAGTGTATTAAGTCGCACTGTTGCTGCGACTTCTGCAAAGAGGGAAAAAGAGGAAATAATCAATAATAGAAACACAATTCCTATCTTTTTTTTCATTAGGTAACTCCAGAATTTAAGAAATTTTTATACGTTTACCACACTCTTTTGCATAAGAAGGTGTAGTGAGGATATCTGAATAGGTGAGATACATCCCCTGCCCTTCCATTAATTTAAAAAGAGCTTGTAAAGTTTTAGTAGAACGAACAGATCCTTTTGTGATAAAAGCAGCACTACGCTTGCCCCCTATTGAGCCACACGATTTAAGAAAGGTTTCTATTTGTGGAGCGATCTTTCCACCCCACAGACTTAAAGGAGAAGCGACAATACCAATATAATCGTAGTAGGAGATAATTTTGCCTTGTTCTCTTGCCATGTCAACTATATCACAATCATGAGATTGTTCTTGAATCCCCTGTGCTAGAGCTGTACTTAGTTCTTTGCATAAGGATTTATTTAGTTTGTCATAGTAGAGAATGCAGGCTTTCATAAAGGTATCCTTTAATAACAGACATGACCGCATAGGGTATATGCGGTCAAATCATCTTTTCTAATCAAATTATAAATTTAATTAGAGCTTGATTGATTCCACCATTCTGTTGATTCTTGGACTTGGTCAGTTGTGACTAAATCTGTAAGAGTATCAGTAGATGGAGTTTTGTTAATTACCGCTAAAAGAAGGGCAATTACTAAAAATGAACCCCCTAAAATAGCAGTAATTTTTGTGAGAACTTTACTTGATTGAGCACCAAAAGTAGAATCACTTCCACCACCAAAAACTCCTCCAAGACCAGAGCCACTATCACTTTGAATTGCAACCAATAGTACGAGCAAAAGGCTCGCAAGAACAAATAACACTAGAAGAATAATTCCAATAACACCCATAGTTTTCTCCAATTAATCTTTGTATTGCACGATGGGTTTAAATTGGTCTACTGAAAGAGAAGCTCCACCCACGAGCGCCCCATCGATATGTTCCATTGCCATAAGGGAAGCAACATTCGAAGGTTTTACTGAACCACCATACTGTATTATAAGGGAATTAGCAACACTTTCACTCATAACCTTGGCAACGAGATTTCTAATAAATGCATGAGCATTATTAGCGTCATCACCTGTAGCGGTCTTTCCAGTTCCAATAGCCCATACTGGTTCGTAAGCAATAATGACGTTGGTCATCTCTTTTTCACTTACACCCTTCAAGCCTTCTACAACTTGTCTCTCTAGAACTGCTTCAAGTTGACCATTTTCTCTTTCACTTAAGGTCTCCCCTACGCAAAGGATAACTTCTAGTCCTTTATTAAGGGCAAGATGAACTTTTCTATTAATAAAAGCATCATCTTCATGATAGATTGCTCGTCTTTCGCTATGGCCTAATATTACATAGGTAACTCCAGCATCTTTTAACATATCAGCTGATACTTCACCAGTAAATGCTCCTGAAATTTGGTCACTCATGTTCTGAGAAGCTACTTTAATACTACTTCCTTTTAATGCACTTACCACAGAAGGGATAGTAATAAAAGGAGGTGCTACTACAACAGTAACATTTTTATCTACGTGAGTTAATGAATCTTTTAAGGCAGTTGCAAACGCAGCCCCTTCTGTTGGACCCATATTCATTTTCCAGTTTCCTGCAATACATACTTTTCTCATATTCTTTACTTCTCCAAAGCTTTTATTCCAGGCAACTCTTTTCCTTCTAAAAATTCTAAGGAAGCTCCACCACCTGTTGATACATGGTCTATTTTATCAGCAAAACCAAACTTATTTACAGCAGCCACACTATCTCCGCCACCTACTACAGTTACCCCTTTACAGGAAGCTACCATTTGGGCAACAGTTTTTGTCCCATTTGCAAAAGAGTCAAATTCAAAGACTCCCATAGGGCCATTCCACACAATAGATTTAGCGGTTTTAAGTACTTCATCTATTTTTTTAATAGTAAGTGAACCAATATCCATCCCAATTACATCATCTGGAATATCTACTGAATCTATTACAATAGGAGTTGCTTTATCACTAAATTCTTTAGCCCCTATGTGGTCAAGTGGAAGAATAACTTCAACTCCCTTCTCTTTAGCTTTTGCTAAGAATGAGGAGGCAACTTCAATATAATCTTCTTCTAAAAGTGATTTACCAATAGAATGGCCTAATACTTTTAAGAATGTATATGCCATTCCACCTGCGATAACAATCGAAGAGCAATTATTAAGGAGTGATTCCAACACACTTATTTTAGAAGAAACTTTCGAACCCCCAATGATTGCTACAAAAGGTTTATCTGGATTTTCTAATAAAGGAGCAAAGAATTTCACCTCTTTTTCAATTAAAAATCCTGCAGCTGAAGGGAGGAAATGGGCAACCCCTTCTGTTGAAGCATGAGCTCTATGAGCTGTACCAAAAGCATCATTTATATAGACATCTCCGTAACTTGCTAATGTTTTAGCAAATTCTGGATCATTTTTTTCTTCTTCTTTATAAAAACGGACATTTTCTAATAAAAGAATTTGACCAGGAAGTAAACTTTTAACTTGTTCACTCACAACATCACCAATAACATCTTTTGCAAGAATTATTTCCTGATCTAATAATTCACTAAACCGCTCAGCAATTGGAGCCATGCTAAATTCAATATTTTTAGTCCCTTTTGGTCTGCCAAAGTGACTCATTACTACAACAGAAGTCCCTTTTTGCTTTAATATGTAGCGGATAGTTGGTAAGGCGCTCACGATACGAGTATCATCACTTACTTTCCCATCTTGAAGAGGGACATTGAAATCAACGCGGATGAGAACTCTTTTATTAGTTAAATCCATTTGTTCAATAGTTTGTAATTTCATCATAACTCCTACATCATATCTAATGCGCACCCATTGAATAGGTGCGCATCGATTATGTTTAAAAAATACTTAAGCCATTAACTTTTTAGCTAAGTCAACAACACGGTTTGAATAACCCATTTCATTGTCATACCAAGACATGATTTTAAAGAATTTAGGTCCCATTTTCATGGTTAATTCTGAATCATAAATTGATGAGTGGGTGTTTCCTTTTACATCAGATGAGACAATTGGATCTGTTGTATATTGGAGATATCCTTTCATTGGACCATCTGCTGCTGCTTTCATTGCTGCATTGAGTTCTTCAATTTCACAATCTTTTTCTAACAGTACAGTAAGGTCAACGATACTTCCTGTAGGAGTAGGAACACGCATTGCACCACCATTAAGTTTTCCTTTTAATGAAGGAATAACTTCGGAAACTGCTCTTGCTGCACCTGTTGTTGTAGGAATGATAGAGAGGGCAGCTGAACGACCTCTTCTCAAGTCTTTGTGTGGCATATCTAACACAACTTGGTCGTTAGTATATGCGTGAACAGTAGTCATGAGACCTCTTTCAATTCCAAAAGAATCGTTGAGTACTTTAGCAATAGGAGCTAAACAGTTAGTAGTACATGAAGCGTTTGAATAAGCTTCTAAGCTTAAATCAAGTTCTTCATCATTTACACCACAGACAATAGTTTGATCAATTTTATCTTTTGCAGGAACAGTAAGGATAACTTTTTTTGCTCCAGCTTTGATGTGGTCTTTGTAACCACCTTTGGGACTTTCGGCAACAGAGAATACTCCTGTCGATTCAATAGCGATATCAACACCTAAAGCCTTCCAAGGGAGTTCTGCAGGATTGCGAACGGCATAGATTTTAATCTCTTTTCCATCAACGACGATTGCATTTTCTTTAGCTTCGACGTTCTTGTTGTACACACCGTAAGTTGAATCATATTTGAGAAGATGGGCCAATGTTTTAGGATCTGTAAGATCATTGATTGCCACCACTTCGATGTCTTTGTCTTCAAAAGCGATTTTGAAAACGTTTCTGCCAATACGACCGAAGCCGTTAATTGCAATTTTCATTAAAAATTTCCTCCATAAAATAGGTATATATCATAACTAGTATAATAAATATTAAAGGTATGAGTCAACGAACTAGCCTCGTTTCATAACAATTTTCACACTATTGATTTTATGACCTTCTATTTCTTGTACAATAAAATCGATTGAATCAAAGGTTACTTTCTCTTGAGAAGCGGGAATTCTTCCAAATTGTTCAAAAACAAACCCCCCAATAGTTTCTGCCTCGAGGTCAGGTAAATTAAGGTGTAGTCGCTCATTTACTTCATCAATACTGGTTCTGGCATCACATAAATAGATACCATCGCCCATTTCAATGATGTCTTCATCTTCATCATCATCAAATTCATCTTGGATATCTCCAATGATGACTTCTAAAATATCTTCCATGGTTACTATTCCAGAAACTCCACCATATTCATCAATTGCTACTGCAATGTGAACTTTTCTTTTTTTAAATTCCCTGAGAAGTTCATCAAGACGTTTTGTATCTGGAACAAAATAGGGTTTACGCATACATTTTCTTATTTCAAGTGGTTTTGTTGGGATAATACTCACAATATCTTTTACATATAAAATACCAACAACATTGTCTATAGTTTCAAAATAAACTGGATAGCGAGAGTATCCCTCTTCGGCTATTGTCTCAAGTAATTCCTCTTTTGTGGCTGTGTCGCTAATAAAACTCACATCAATTCGAGGTACCATCACCTCTTTTACACTTGTTTGTTCTAATTCTTCAATGCCTTCAATCATATCTCTTTTTTCAGAAATAATGAGAGTCTCTTCATTTTCCTTTTTATATTTATTTCTTTTAAAAAAAGGGATGAATTTTTGAGAAAGTTTCACTTACCTAACTCCTTTTCTATCTGTTTTACTATGTTCTCTTGTAATATTAGCATAGGTTCTTCTTCTTTATTACTTTCATGATCATCTCCATGCAAATGGAGTAATCCGTGAACTATGAGACGAATAAGCTCATTTTTTTCATCTACATTGAAATAATCACAATTATGGTTCATATCAACAAGTGAGATGACGATATCTCCAAGAATTACCTCTTCGTGGATGGAGAAAAAGTTCTCATCATCATCCTCTTGGACAAAAGAGAGGATATCTGTACTTTCATCTTTATTTCTATAATCTTTATTTAATTCGGTTATTCTTTCTTGGCTCACAAAACTAATTGAAACCTCTCCCTCTTGTAAGCCTATTATTGAAGATGCTAAGGTGGCAACTCTTTCAACAAACTCTATAGGGGCAATTATTTTATCAATTTCGCTCTCATAATCTATATAAAGTGAATCCATTCTATTCCTCTTTATCTCCAGGATATTTCATTCTTACATGATATTTTCCAATTAAATTCTGGAAAAAAGCTTTAGCAATATCATCTAAATCATTAAGGGTAAGTCTTGAAGCAAAAAGTTGTTTCCTTTCTATTTTCCCCATAATTATTGAATAAATCATCTTCTCGTATTTAGCAGAAGTTCCTTTCCCTATAGAGCGAGAAGCTGCCTCAACACTATCTGCTAACATCACGATAGCTGACTCAGGAGTTTGAGGAATCTCATTTTTATAGGAATAATCGTGTTCTCCCACTTTGATATTTGTCCCACCACTTGCGGCTTCTTCTTGAGCCTCTTTTAAGAAAATCGCAATAATATCTGTACCATGATGTTCATTTATAATATCGAGTACTTCAATAGGGAGTTTATCTTCTCTCCCCTTTTCAAGGCCAATTTTTACGTGGCTCTTTATAATGGCTACCGAAAGAGATGCTTTTAAATCAGTATGTTTGTTATCACCACTTTGGTTCTCAATAAAATAATCAGGATTTTCTTGTTTTCCTATATCATGGTAGAGGGCTCCAACATAAGCTAGTAGTGGGTCTGCTCCAATAGCATTCGCTGCACACCTTGCAAGCTCAGCGACAGCTAGAGAGTGATTATAGGTACCTACTGCAACTTGAGAAAGTTTTACTAATCCTTTTGTATGGCTAAGAGAGAGCTCTCTCAATCTAAAGGGGGTAGGAATGTTCATCGTTATTTCTAATATGGGAAGAACAAAGGTAACTATGATATATGTGAGGGAGATATTTGAAGCTACAATTGCAATAGAGGTAAGAATAGTAGCAAAAGAATAGTCAGTAATGAGGGAGTTGAGAAGAACAATAACAGTAGAACATAGGAGAGTAAGAAGCCATTGGTAAATCATATCAATTCGTTTAGATACATATTTTATAAAATAGGTACTAATAAAAGAAATTGCGATGATAAAGAAGAAGGTTGTTACCGTACTTAATGTATAGAGAGTCATAAAAGAGGCAATAGTAATGGCACTTACCATCCCTATCCGTTTCTTATTAGTTACTAAAGAGAGTAAGAGGGGAAGGAAAAAGACTGGAAGGAATGGATCTAACCATAAAAACCCTTTTCCACTAAATATATAAAGGATAAAGAAGGTAAGAAGTTGGGTAAAAATGAGACTTATTAAATAAATAGTGAGTATTTGATATTTTCTTTTTGAATTGGCACTCATTATAAAAAGGGCGTATAAGGAGGCAATAGTGATGAGGGAAGCAAATAAAACCCTTCCTACATGCTGAAGGATGCTATATTCAACTGAGGCTAAGCGTAAAGCTTTAATTGTTTTAATTTGTTCTTCTTGAATAACAAAATTCTTCTTAATAAGGAATTGCCCCTCTTCAACTTTTACCATAACAGGGAGAACTTCGCCCTTAGCTTCTTCCCTCTCTGTCGCAGTTAAAAAAGGGTTTAATAAAATATTTGGTCGTAAAGAACTCTTTACAATAATAGTAATCATCTCACTCATAGAATAGTTGAGGGAAGGATCTAAAATATTGAGAAGATGATATACCTCTTTTTCAATATCTTTTTCACTAACAACACTCTTTACTTCTCTTGTTTCACTCGACCAATTTTCCATATATCCGGTAGGAACTCTTACAGTAACAAAAGAATATCCTTCTTGTAGAACCTTTTTTAATTCTTGTGAATCGAATATTCCTTGTTCTATTAAATCATTCGCTATCTCTTGTGAATACATGGCTACTTTGTCTTTATCTAAATGAGACAATTGTGAAACATCTAATGTGTTTTCTACCTCTTCATGTAACGTATTAATAGCTAATTTTGCCTCTACAAGGCTTGATGTAAAGATAGGAGGCGTTGAGTTATAGGCTTTTTCTTGATTAATTCTAGTCTCTTTTTCATCTATATAATAGAAAGTTTGACTCGCTATTACATCTTTATCTGCTATTTGTCCCACTACATAGGTAGCATTAATATCATTCATCAGGGTTTTTGAACTTTGATAAAAAAAAGTTGGTGCAATTACAGCTAGACTTATGGTGATAATAGTGAGAATAATCAGTGAAAGTGAAAATAAGGGAACTTTTCCTTTATTTTTATTTTTCACTGCTTGATTCGCTTTCATACGCGTTGATAATCCTTTGTACGAGTGAAGATCTAATTACATCGTTTGATGAAAACTCAACAAACCCAATTCCTGAAACATTATGAAGGATACGAGCAGCATGTACAAGACCTGAACTCTTTGCCTTCGGTAAATCTATTTGGGTGATATCTCCTGTTACTATAGCAGTAGAATTTTCACTCATCCGAGTGAGAAACATTTTCATTTGCTCTAGTGTAGTATTTTGTCCTTCATCAAGAATTACTACTGCATTATTAAAACTTCTCCCCCTCATATAGGCTAAGGGGGCACTTTCGATAGTACCACTCTCTTCAAGTCTTTTTATCATTGTGGGAGGGATCATATATTCCATAGCATCATATATTGGAGTAAGGTAGGGGCCAAGTTTTTGGCTAAGGTCTCCTGGGAGAAATCCTAAGTTTTCTCCCGCTTCAACAACAGGACGAGTGATAATAATTCTCTGTTTTCTCCCTGACAACACCTCTTTTAAGGCATAGGCAATAGCTAAGAAGGTCTTTCCTGTTCCAGCAGGACCTATTCCAAAAGTGAGTTGTTTTTCATGCAATAAGGAGATAAACTGCCTTTGATGAGAACTTTTAGGATAAATTACCTTAGAGCCAACAGCGATTGTTACATCCTTTGAAGGTTCTCCATCCTCTTCTCCCTTGTGAGTAATATTCTGATATTCAATAAATATTTCAGGTTCAGATAGATAATCTTGTACTTTTGCAACCTCTACAAGGGCTTTCATAAGATCTAAAAACAAAGTGTTCTCTTGTGTTTCACTCTTAGTTAAGGTAATACTATTTCCTTGAAGAAAAATATCACCATGAAGTAATAACTCAATATATCCAATATTTCGATCATTTACACCACACACTTTTGTCATGGTACTTGTATCAGTAAAAATAAACGTATGGTTCATACATCTCCTATTAGGTTATCTATTGTAATCATAATTTGACCTCTCTATCAACCTTGATTTCATTAATAGCCTTCCACTTTACGAGAATTTGGAGGCGTGGTGTCCATTCAAATCTATTGCTTACATTTTCCATTTTCGCCTCATAGGTTACATAAAGATCCCAATCATCCATATAATGAATAAGTGAGAGGGAGAAGGAATCCATAATAAATTGAGTAGTAGTTCTCCCATTTCCAAAGAAGTCAAATGAGTCGATGAGATCTTTAAAGGCATCTTGGAGGGTAGCATATTGATATAATCCTCTGTTTACTGATTTTAAAGTTCCTTTTAATGATAAAAATTTATAAATTTCAAATGTAAAAGAGAGCTCTAAAGAGGCAAAAGAACCAAAAGAATCGATATAAGAGTGATGGTATAAAAGATTCACATCATACGAAAGAGATATCCTCTCTTTCCACCATAATTTTTTCTCCATTGAATTTGAGAGTGTGAAATCGAGAGATTCTCCAATAATTTTATCATCTTGTTGACTTCCTTTCATAGTAACATCAAGAAATGGGAGAGTAAGAGAGCCACTAAGATGGGTAAATAGTGATGTTTTTGAGTTAAATATACTTTTCGCACCCACTTTAACAAAAGAATTCCATCCACTTATACCAATATTGGTTGTATTTACGATGTTCTCTATAAAAGGAGAAGGGATAGTACTTCTAGAATAATTAGCATTATTAGAAAAGGTGATAATTTCTCCTTTAAATGAGAAGGTAAAAGTTCCTTTATCGATATCTAAGAGAGCGGCGTCATTTTCTTTAATCGCAATAGAGAGGGAAGTTTGTAGTTTTTTATAGGAAATAGAAATTTTTGGAGTAATAGATGGCTCTAGAGGAGGGAGAATGAGGGTTACTGATGGGTTAATAAGAAAATCTTTTTTACTAAAAGAGGGATTATAACTAAGGGAATGAGTTTTTACATAATCTGATGAAAAATCGGTAAAGCCCCTATTAATATCTTCTACTAAGTTCTCTTTTTGGTAATTGTTACGGTAAATTCTTTGGTCGAAGGTGTAATTAAGAGAGAGAAATGGGAGTGAAATACTCGTATCTGACCATAATTCATATTGATTTGACTCTTTTTCCCATGTACTGGTGTTAGCCAAAATAGACCTCACTACCTGATTAAAAGTGATGTACTGGGGACCTATTACAGATTGTAATGAAATGAATGATATATTATTGTTTTTAGTTACTGTATCTATCCACTCTCCCCTTTTATAATCAAAAAGTTCTTTAAATTCTTGTTTAATTTCGTAATTCACCTTCAAGGAGGAACTAAATGGAACTTTTTCACTAATTTGGAGAGAAGAGGAAGGATTAGTGAGATTATAGAGTCCTAAACTCTTTTTTTGATTATCACTATAGGTAACTTGGATAGGTTTTTCTGTTTCTTTAGATTCACTTTTGTACTCTATTACTGTTCCTTTTATTAAAACACCTGCATCGAGGAGGGTAATAGAG
>SABI01000376.1 GCA_009929055.1 Spirochaetia bacterium
GATGTTTGGTTTTGGGTTATTTGGCAAAACTGCATTAAATATCTCATGTATAATAGTAGGGGTCTTTATTGCTTCTAAAATTGCCCATAAATCATTTGGGTCATATTCCCTTATCGCCCTTTTTGGAACTGCTTTAGGCCCTGTTGTTACCTATATTATGTTCGATTTGAACATGCCCTTATCGATAAGTATTCCTAGTGCATTAGTTTCAGGGATAGTAATTGGTATTATTCTCCCCTCCATAGCAGGTGCGATGCTTAATCTTCATCAAGGATACAACCTTTATAATATTGGATTTTCTTGTGGATTCATTGGCCTATTTATTTCATCATTCTTTCATGCGAGTAAGAGTATGGCTCCCATAACTGTAACTTGGAATACCCAAGTGATGTGGCAACTACACATCATCATTCCTCTTATTTCCATTATGAGTATTCTGTTTGGCTTTATTCTCTCAAAGCAGGAAATCTCAAAAAGTATAAAAGAGGTAAAAGGATTGCAATCTACATCAGGGCGCCTTCCAACAGACTTCTTTGATTTAGTTAATTCTGAAACTCCATTGATTAACATGGGCCTCCTTGGGTTGCTCTCTTATGGCTACGTTCTAATTGTTGGAGGAGATATAAATGGCCCAATAATAGCTGGGATGGCTACTGTAATAGGATTTGGCTCTTTTGGAAAACATATATAAAATAGCTACCCTCTTGTTCTTGGAGTAGTCCTTGCTACACTCCTTTTTGGAAAATCTCTGAATGATCCGGGCCCTCTTCTTGCTGCCCTCTTTTCCACCACACTGGCCCCAATTGCAGGTCAATTTGGCCCTATTATTGGTATTATTGCTGGAATGATTCACTTAATAGTTGTCGAGTCGAGTGCCTCTTGGCATGGCGGATTTGATCTATATAACAATGGTTTTGCAGGGGGATTAAGTGCAACTCTTGTAATCTCGATTATTCACTGGTATAAATCAAACAAATCTAATGAGGGTTTTAATAATGAAACGTAAAGAATTTTTAAACATTTTAATTGCTGAAGTCTCTAATTTTTTGCTCGAAGGAAATCCATTAAGATTAGTTATTTCATTACATCAAGAGAGTGATGGAGCTCACTTGAGCTTCTTTGATGATAAAATACGGGAAGAATCGGAATTGAATAAAATTCGAAAAGCCCTTAATCCTCGTCATGAAAGGCCTGAACTAGCTGGCTATTATGGACTCATGGCAGGCCATGATACCTCTTGGGATGCACGTTTAAAGCTCATAGGGTGGCAGATTAAACGAGCGACAGTGAGTAATTCCGATAGCGGCATTCAAATAGATCTTTGGCTTGGTTCAGATGCTTTTAATCCAGCAGACTTTACTATTGATAAAGAAAAATAGAAGACGAGAGCAAGAATTAATTCAATGAACCTCTTGCTCTAATCCTTCTATTGTCAAAAGAGGAGGATTCAATAGCCAATCTTCTCTTTTGTAATTTTGCATTGTAGTCCTTACTGCAATTAATGGATTCTCTTTATATATGCCTCTTGCATCTGTTGATTATTACCCAAATTAATATAAACACACTTTCTGGGAGGAATAATCTTCCAATTAATAGATTATTTGTATAAGGAGAGGTTTTTTTACAATAATAAAGGAAATCCCCAATAACTACCTATTACAGGAGCTATTGGGGATAAGGATTATTCCCACTCAATAGTCCCTGGTGGTTTACTCGTGATATCATAGAGGACACGGTTAACTCTAGCAACTTCATTGCAAATTCTTGAAGAGGCTTTTTGCAAAACTTCAGGGGGAAACTTAAACCAATCAGCGGTCATCGCATCTTCGCTTGTTACAGCCCTTAATGTACAAACCTCTTCATAGGTTCTTTCATCCCCTTGCACCCCAACACTTTTGACAGGAAGAAGTGTAGCAAGAGCTTGCCATATTTCACTATAAAGGCCAGCTCTTCTAATTTCATCAATAAAAATAGCATCAACTTCTCGTAAGGTATCGAGTCTCTCTTTGGTAATCTCTCCAATACATCGAACAGATAACCCTGGACCTGGAAA
Source organism: Spirochaetia bacterium (assembly GCA_009929055.1). Lineage (GTDB taxonomy): Bacteria > Spirochaetota > Spirochaetia > Sphaerochaetales > Sphaerochaetaceae > SABI01. Next base: position 2,054 of record SABI01000376.1, read on the forward strand.
TGGATGGCGATAGACTATTTCATCAGGGAGACCAAGTTCTTTCCCTAATAATCTCACTTCATCTTTAAATAACTCTCTCAAAGGTTCTATGAGGGTAAAAGCAAGGTCCTCTGGGA
>SABI01000377.1 GCA_009929055.1 Spirochaetia bacterium
CCCTATAATCCAGTCAATCTCATAATCTTCCATTGCAATATAGAGCATCTCTTCGAGAGCAGGTCTCATTCGGTGTATTTCATCAATAAAGAAGACTGAGTTTTCTGTCACGTTTGTAAGAATTCCAGCTAAATCCTTTGGTTTTTCTAAAGCAGGAGCACTCGTCATTCGTATCTCAGCCCCCATTTCATTAGCAATAATAGAGGCGAGAGTAGTTTTACCGAGTCCTGGTGGTCCAATTAGAAACACATGGTCTAGGGCATCTTTTCTCTCTCTTGCTGCTCGAATAAAAACAGATAAATTATCTTTTATTCGTGGCTGACCCTGGAAATCATGAAGGGTTTTAGGACGTAAAATATTCTCATTTACATCACCTTCTTGTTGAAAGGAGGAGGAAAGGAGGCTATTCTCTTCAATGTTATCAATTTCCACAATTACCCCAATGCAATGATTGCATGTTTGAAGAGAAACTCTTCACTATCATGTAAACTTTTATTAGTTAACACTTCTTTATGTTTATTAAGTAACGACTGAACAGTTGAAACTACTTGCTTTTTATCATATCCCATATCACAAAGAGAGACAACAAGGTCATTATAGCGTGAGTCAATAAGGGGGCTGGAAGAATGTTTAGGAATCACTTGGTCAATAATAATTGAATCACGAAGGGCAAGAATAATTTTTTGACTCGTTTTTGGGCCAATTCCTGGAATCGAAGAGATATAGGCAAGGTCATTATTATCGAGAGCTTGAATAAATGCTTTTATTTGAATTCCACTGAGGATTTTTAGTGCTTGCTTTGCCCCTATTCCATTCACTTTTATAAGTTCAAGAAACACCGACCTCTCCCCTTCATCACTAAAACCAAAAAGGGTCATACTATCATCTCTATGTTGTAAATAGGTAAGTACCCTTACATCTCTTTTAGCCTCTCCTGTTAAAGAGGTGAGTTTACTTGCTGTATGGCTTGAGATAAGTATTTCATATTCAACTCCACCACTCGTTCTCATCACAACAGTTGAGGAGCCTACATGGGTTACTTCTCCAATAATAGAATAAATCATAAGGGTACCTCTTTAATGTAGTTTTAGTTTATACGAATTAGATTGTGTTGCGAGACATATTGCTGCAGCTAATGAATCAGCTGCATGGTCTGGTCTAGGAATAGATTCTAATTTTAATAATAATTTGACCATCTCTTGAACTTGTTTTTTTTCAGCAGTACCGAATCCTGTAACGGCCATTTTGATTTGTAAAGGAGTAAAGACAATTATTTCTAAATTCAGCATCTGTATTTGTTGAATAATTGCCCCAATAACTTTAGCAACAGTAATAGCGCTCGTTACATTTTGGGCAAAAAAGATATCTTCAATAGAGACAATCTCAACATTATGAAGAAGGGCTAATTCACCAATCTTAGAGGCTATTGTAAAAATACGATTTTCTTTTGTACATGAAGTTTTTGTAGAAATAGTACCATATGAAACAGGCCGGTAGCGTTGATGCTGTGCATCAATTACTCCCCAGCCTGTGTTAGCGAGCCCTGGATCTATACCCAGTATTCTCATCTTATTCCTCGTTATCTTCGTAATCGTCAGGTATGTCTAAGTTAGAAGAGACTTGTTGAACGTCTTCTAGCTCTTCTAATCGATCAATTATTCTTAAGACTTTAGCTACTCTTTCATTTTCAACTGATACCATAAGGTCGGCAATCTTCGTAACTTCAGCACTCGTTTCGACAAAATTAGCAGCTTGCATCCCTTCGAGAATAGAAGCAAAGTCTGATGGTTCGGTTACTACTTCAATCACCCCATCGCTGGTGCTAATATCTTCTGCCCCTAGTTCAATAGCAGCATCTAAGATCTGATCTTCTGTATATGTTTCCTCGTCATAGGTGATAATCCCTTTAGTTTGAAACATATAAGCAACAGAGCCACTTGTTCCTAACGAACCACCGAGTTTAGTTAACGTACTACGAACATCAGCTGCAGTTCTATTTTTATTGTCGGTAAGGGTGTCGATAATAAGAGCTACTCCACCAGGAGCATATCCTTCATAGGTGAGTTCATAATAGGTTGAATCTCCTAATTCCCCTGCACCTTTTTTAATTGCTCTTTCTATATTATCTTTCGGCATGTTTTCAATACGAGCTTTTAATACAG
>SABI01000062.1 GCA_009929055.1 Spirochaetia bacterium
GATTATTTATAACATCCTCCTCTTTCTCTAACAAAGAAGTAGCTATATCTTTTAATTCAAGAGGAAACCCCTCTTTTGGGGGAAAAATATTTATTCCAATGCCAATTATTATTGACTCTACTTTACCACTTTCAAAATTACTTACCCCTTCTGTTAAAATACCTGCTACCTTTTTTCCCTCTTTATAAAGATCGTTTACCCACTTGATGCTGATGTTTGCCTCTACCACTTCTTCTATCGCCCTTGAAGAAGCAACAGCAGCCACGCTTGTGATACGAAGGGCATCATTCATATTAAGCTGCTGTTTTACAATAAAGGTAAGGTAGAGGCCTGTCCCTTGTGGAGAATAGAAAACTCTTCCTAATCTCCCCCTCCCTTTACTTTGTTCACTTGCTAAAATGATAGTACAATCTGTTGCATCACTCGTTAATAATCTCTTTGCTTCTTGGTTGGTGCTATCAATACTATCATAAACATATAGAGTTACTCTATTTTTTATCTCTTTTGAAAGGAGGGAAAGGATGCTCTCTTTATGAAGTGCATTGCTCTCTTTTTTAAGGCGATAGCCAACATTAGTGCTCGATTCTATGGTAATACCGCTAGAACGTAAGGAATGAATCGCTTTCCACACCGCTGCTCGAGAGATTTCTAATTCTTTTGCTATAGCCTCTCCCGAGAGGTACATCCCCCCCGATTCTCTAAGTTTTTTTAGGATAATTTCTTTAGAATTCATAACATCTTCCTCATTTATAATTGTAAACATATAGTATTTTAGTAGTTTACAATACCCCTTATTACATGGTATGAAAGAGCCTTGGGGGAATATATGAATATTCGTGGCGTTGTTACTACAGCTTTGTTTGCCTCTCTTATTATAGTGGGTTCTTTTATAGTGATTCCAGTAGGGGTTGTACCAATAACCCTTCAAACACTTTTTGTCCTCTTAGCAGGAGTGCTTGCTGGAAAGAAGATTGCCCTGAGTGCAACCTCTCTCTATCTTGTATTAGGGGTTGTAGGCTTACCTGTCTTTAGTGGAGCAACTGGGGGATTAGCCCACTTCTTTGGACCAACTGGTGGCTTTTTAATGGGCCTCCTTGTTATGGCCCTAGTGAGTGGTTTCTTTAGTGATCTTGCTTATTCTCGTCAATCAAAGAAAGAAAAGCTTGATAAACATCAATTTATCCTCATTATTGTTGGTCTATTCATCGCCTCTATTTCTATCTATGCAATTGGCTTACCCTATTTAAAATTTACCTTAAACCTCTCATGGACTAAAGCTTTTCTCCTCTCTGTTGTCCCATTTATCCCAGGAGATATATTAAAAATTGTTGTTGTTGCCCTGTTAGCAAATATCTTTTTTCTGAAGACAAGGAAGTATTTTTCTGAACTTGATCAATAGCATATTAACAGTAGAGAACCTCTCTCTCTCCCTTTCTCCGCAAAAAGAGATTTTAAGTGGGGTAAGTTTTTCTATAGCGAAAGGTGAAACCCTTTTATTATGTGGAAAGAATGGATCAGGTAAATCAATTCTCTTAAGGGCCTTAAAAGGACTTATCCCTATCACGAAGGGCTCTATATTCCTAGATGATATTGATGTCTCTAAAAAGGGAAATGCAAGAAATGCTAGTATCGCTTTAGTATTTCAAGATACTGATACACAGATTGTAGGGCAGACTGTCTATAAAGATTTACTCTTTGGTCTAGAGAATTTAGGAATAAAACAGGAGGAAAGAGAAGAAAGAATTAAAGAAGTGAGTTCTCTCCTCGACATCTCATCCCTTCTTCATAAAAACCCTATGAATCTTAGCGGCGGAGAGAAAAGAAGAGTAGCACTCGGTGGGGTACTTGTGATGAAGCCACAGATTATATTCTTAGATGAACCATTTGCCAACTTAGACTACCCTGGAATTACGCAAGTAATTGCTTCAATTATGGCCCTTCAACAAAGGGGTGTGGCGATAGTAATTGCGACCCATGAAGTAGAAAAGATAGCTTTTCATACTGACTCTATGCTGATTTTAGATAAAGGGAAAGTCGTAGAATGGGGCACTACAAAAGAGATGTTATTCAAATCAGAGCAATATGGGATACGGATACAAAGAGTGAACGGTCTCCCTCTCCCTTTTGAAGAATACTCTTGGAGGAACTAGGTGAATATTTTTCATTATAGAGATGCAGAGTCTGTTATTCATAAACAGCATCCTCTAGGGAAGATTTTTATTACCCTTCTCATCTCCTCACTCATCATAAAAAGTTCACTTCTTTTCACCACTATCTGTTTTATTTTTCTTACTCTCATCTGTGTGATTATTAAAATTCCTTTTAAAAATTATGCAAAGGAGGGAAGATACTTCTTCTTTCTCATTATTATCATTGGCGCTTCAGATTACCTAAATAATTATAGTGTGGTAGGGACAACTCGAGTCACCTTAGCGTTTATCTCTATGCTTTTGCTGAGTATCATATTAATAGATACAACAGCTTTTAATGACATAGCAAGTGCAATAGGTTCTTTATTTTCCCGCCTCTCTAAGAGAAGAGGCTACTCTATTGCATCAACCATAGAACTAACGCTTAGTATGATTCCCCTCTTTTTTGATCTCTCTCATCAATTACTTCAAGCAAGAAAGGCAAGAGGTCAACGTTTCTTCTCTTCCCCTTTTAAAACCTTAAAAGAGTTTGTAGAGTCTTTTTTCTCAATGACTCTTATTAAAGTAGAACATCTTGAAATGGCCTTAAAAGCAAGAGCTTTTAATCCACAAAGAGAGAGGGATTATAACAAAATGGGTAAGAGTGATATAACAACTCTTATTGCTGTAAGTTCACTCATTATTCTACTATACTTACTTCTATGAGTATGAATGAAGAAAAAGATTCTCTAAGAAAAAAGATACACATACACGTAAGAGAAATTCCTTTATCGTTAAGGAATTCTTATTCAAAAGAGGTATGTGCTACAATAGTAAATCATACAAAGTTTATTAATAGTGATCTCCTTCTCGCCTATTATCCATTAAAAAGTGAAATAGATACGGTAGAAATTATTAATAAAGCTTTTTCTCTTCATAAAAGAGTAGCTCTTCCTGTAATAAAAGGAGTCAATGTTTCTTTTTATGAAATAGAGAAAGGGTATACTCAAAACCTTATAGAAAGCTCTTTTCATACATTAGAACCCTCTACTAATAAAAAGCCAATTGCTATAGAAGAATTTAAAGAAATCTTGTTATTAGTCCCTGGAGTTGCTTTTAGCATTGATAAAGAGAGGCTTGGAAGGGGTAAAAGATTTTATGATAATTTTTTACACACACATCACAAAGATGTTTTTAGTATAGGACTCTGTTATGATATTCAATTATTAGAGACCCTCCCAACAGACCCTTGGGATGAATGTGTGGATAGTGTCGTTACAGAGAAAAGATTTATTGAATAGGTTCTGCCTTCCATAACCAAGAGAAGTATCGAGAGACAAAACTTCTCATCGCAATATCCCCAGCTGATCCAGTTTCATGAAAAGGGTCACATATATAATGTTCATCGAGAGATAAAAGTTCTTCCCTTACCTCTGGGCTTCTTACTGTCCTAAGAAGGGTACTAAGAGTTCTAATATATTCAAATTGTTTTGTTGGGCTTGAAGCAATGACAAAAAGGAAGTGAACTGGTTTACCATCTTTTGCATGGTATTCAATTCCACATTCACTTAAACCCAATCCTACTTTTACTTCATCAAGAAGTCTCACTTTACCATGGGCTATGGCTATGCCATGCCCTATACCGGTAGTTTCAATAAGTTCCCTTTGGATAACTGATTTTTTAAATTTATCAATATCATTTAGGGTTGAAAAAGGGGTACATTTATCGATTACTTCATGAATTGCTGGCACCTTCTCTGTAGAATGTACATGACAAATAAGGGTGCCACTAGCAACAGTTTGAATCACTCATACCTCCAAGGATTTTAAATAGGCATTCATAGCTTTAGCAGCTTTTCTCCCTTGTCCCATAGCAAGGATTACTGTTGCAGCCCCTAGGACAATATCTCCACCAGCATAGACACCTTTCATACTCGTTTCACAGGTCTCTTCATTAACAATAATATTCCCTCTTCTATTCACTTTAAGCCCTTTTGTTGTTTTTTCAATAAGAGGGTTTGAATCATTTCCAATGGCAATAATAACTGTATCAAAATCGTACATTTTCTCACTTCCAGGAATTTCTACTGGGCTTCTTCTTCCCGAGTCATCAACTTCACCTAATTCACAGGTGATAAGTTCAACTCCATTTGCCCTCCCCTTTTCATCAGCAACGATGTTTAAAGGAGCGTGGAGGAATAAGAATTTTACCCCCTCTTCCATAGCATGTTGTACTTCTTCTTTTCTTGCTGGCATTTCACTTTCTGTTCTTCTATAAACAATAGTAACTTCATCTGCCCCAAGTCTAAGAGCTGTTCTTGCTGCGTCCATTGCAACGTTTCCACCACCAAAGACAGCTACTTTCTTAGATCCATACAAAGGAGTTCCAGCAACATTTCTTTTATAAGCTTTCATGAGATTGCTTCGAGTTAAGTATTCATTAGCGCTAAAGACCCCAACAAGGTTTTCACCTGGAATATGCATAAACCGTGGTAAGCCTGCACCAGTGCCAAGGAAAAGGGCATCAAAGCCATCTTCTTCAAATAAATCGGAGATTTTAGAAGTCCGTCCAACTAAAAAGTTATGTTCAACTTTAACACCCATCTCTTCTAGGGCTTGAAATTCGTCTTCTACAATGCTTTTGGGGAGTCGAAATTCTGGTATTCCGTAGACTAATACGCCTCCAGATTTATGAAGTGCTTCAAAGATTACCACTTCATGTCCTTCTCTCCGAAGGTCTGCTGCAGCGGTCATTCCAGCTGGGCCGCTTCCCACTATTCCCACCTTTTTTCCTGTTGGGGGAGCCACAATTTGTTTTTGTCTCGCATCATGCTCTGCTTCCCAATCAGCTACAAATCGTTCAATACGACCAATATTTACAGCTTTGTCTATGCTCTTAAGAGACTTTCCAACTGTACAGGTAAGTTGGCACTGACTCTCTTGAGGGCATACTCTTCCACAAATGGAGGGAAGCATAGAGGCTTCTTTAATGATGGCAACAGAAGAAGCATAATCTCCTTTAGCTGCTGCTGCAATGAAACGAGGGATGTCGATACTTACAGGGCACCCCTTTACACATGGGGCATTTTTACACATCAAACAGCGAAGTGCTTCCACTTTCACTTGTGCATCCGAATACCCAATTGCTACTTCATTCATATTGCATGTTCTTTCAATTGGGTCTTGAGTTGCCATCTGCTGGTCTGGAATTGCTAATCTCTCTTTGATTGTAAGGGTCTCAACATTGAGTGATGAAAGTATATTTTTTGCTTTTTTATCTAGATCTTCATAACTTAGGTGAATATGGTCCATTAAGCCTCTCCCTCTTTTATGTGCATTCCAATATGGCATCTGTGGTGAGCTTCACTCTCTTGTGGTTTAAACGTTCCTAAACGTAATAAAAGATTATCCCAATCTACGCTAAAAGCGTCAAACTCTGGTCCATCTACACAGACGAATTTAGTCTCTCCATTAATACTTACTCTACATCCACCACACATTCCAGTGCCATCAATCATAATTGTATTAAGTGAGACTACTGTGGGGGTATTAAATTCTTTTGTAGTAAGGGTACAGAACTTCATCATGATAGGGGGGCCAATAGCAACAACTAAGTCAGTATCCCCTTTTTGAATAATCTCTTTTAATGGTTCTGTAACAAGGGCTTTTCTGCCATAAGAGCCATCATCTGTTACAATGATTAATTCATCTGCAATAAGATTCATCTCTTGTTCAAGGATAACAAGATCTTTATTTCGTGCCCCTATAATAATAGTAACATGGTTTCCTGCCCTTTTTAGGGCTTGAGCAATTGGGTGTAATGGTGCAACTCCAACACCCCCTCCAACACATACTACTTTACCAAAGTTTTCAATATGGGTAGGTTGCCCTAAAGGTCCTAATACGTTCTCAAAAGCATCTCCAACTTCTAATAGAGCAAATTGGTGAGTTGCTTCACCTACTGCTTGAAAGACAATAGTGATAGATCCTTTTTCAGGGTCTGAATCGGCTATAGTAAGGGGAATCCGCTCAGCAAAGTCTCCCCCCTGTTGTAAAATCACAAATTGACCTGCTTTACGGTTTTTTGCGATTTTTGGTGCAAGAATTTCCATTTGAAAAACTTCTGCTGAAAGCTTTTTCTTATTAAGAATCGTAAACATTACAAACCTCCTAGAAAACACAACTATGTCACTATGCACTATAGCCTTACATATAATGTCTGACTCTCTATATTACGGACAATAGCATAATCTTACCAAAGTTCCTTATGTTATACAACGTTTCATAGCTGTTTTCCACCCCCCTATTAGTGTATAATAGGTTCAATTATTACCTCAATAGGAGAAAAAGAAGCTATGATAAAAAGCTATAATGAAAAGAATGTTGAAATAAAAAATATGAGAGGGGGAAAAGGTGAATGTAAGATAGTTAACCACATTAATCCTGAAGAGCTCCCTCATGGCCGTCTTTTTAGTACTATCACCATCGATAGTGGCAACTCAATTGGGTCTCATGAACACCATAATGAAGTTGAATATTACCTTATCCTAAGTGGGCAAGGGGTAGTTACCGAGTCTAGTGGAGAGCATATCGTAAAAGAGGGTGATGTCGTTATTACAGGATGGGGAGAAGGCCATGCAATAAGGAATGACGAAGCAGAGCCTCTTGTATTTCTAGCCCTCATCCTATTTACCGATTAAGAGGTAGCAAGCTGAGCTACTTGTTCTTCTCCTATCATTTTAATTTTGGTTTGGTAGATATGATAAAACAAACTTAAGGCCATAATTAAAGAAACCCCTTCAGCTATTAAGAACGAGTACCATGTATAAGAGATAATATTGGTTAAACTCAATAGATAAGCTGCAGGAAGGAGAACAACAAGCTGTCTAACGATGCTCATCATCATTGAATACATCCCTTTCCCTAATGCTTGGAATGAAACGCTAAAAACTATAGCGATACCTGCAAAGGGGAAAGCAAAACTAATTGTTCTTAAGGCGTCTCTTCCAATAGAGAGCATCTCATCAGAGGCATCAAACATCCTCAACAATTGATCTGGAAAGAATTGAAATAATGCGGTTCCTAGGCTCATAATAGTAAAAGCAATAAGCACTGTAAGTTTAATCGTTGAAATAACTCTCTTTTTGTTTCTTGCTCCATAGTTAAAAGCAACAAGACTAATCATTGCGGTGGAGAGTCCAAATATTGGCATGAATATAAGGGATTGAAGTCGAAAGTAAATTCCAAACACAGCAACAGCTGTTGCACTAAAGCCGATGAGAATAGCGTTCATCCCAATACTCATGAGTGAGCCAATTGATTGCATAATAATTGAAGGGAAACCTACTCTAAATATTCCTTTAATTGTCTCTTTGTGTAGTTTAAATTTTTTAAAATCTATCTTGATATCATGAATTTTTGTAAACAAGAAGAATAAACCTAATCCGAGACCACTAAATTGTCCAATTATTGTAGCAATAGCTGCTCCAGTAACTCCCATTGCTGGGAGGCCAAAATACCCAAAGATGAGAATTGGATCTAATATAATATTGATGATTGCCCCTGTCGCTTGAGTAATCATCGGGTGGATAGTATCGCCCGTACTTTGCATAATTCGTTCAAGGATAAGCTGTCCAAAAAGACCGAAAGATCCTACTGTAATAATAAAGAGATAAGCGTTTCCCATAGAAATTATCTCTTTATCTGTTGTAAACATCTTAATGAACCAGAAAGGAAGAGTAGCCCCTAAAACTGCAATGATAGATGAAATTACAACAACTAAAAAAAGGCCATGCATAGCAACATTACTTGCAAGGTCTGGTCTTCTTTCTCCTAATCGTCGAGAAAGAAGGGCGTTTAACCCAATACTTGTCCCCACACCAACCGAAATCATCACAATTTGGATAGGAAAACCGAGAGAAACTGCAGTAAGGGCAGCTTCTCCTACTCGGGAGATAAAAATTGAATCAACTATATTATAGAGGGCTTGAACCATCATTGAGAGCATTATAGGAATGCCCATTGAGAACAGAAGAGACGGAATGGGTCTTACACCCATTTTATTTTCTTTTATGTTTTGCATGGAGTGAAATGTATCAACATTCTAACTTACAATCAAGACTGGGAATATGAAAAAGCACACCACAATCTCTACATGAGAAATATAGGTGTGCCTATACATAGATCTACGTAATATTAAATAGTATAAGGAACTACCATTGCTGGGTTTAATACACGGAAAATAAATGATTCTGTAATAAACAGAGTCACTTCTTTTGCATCATGTGATTCATACCCAACGGCAAAATCCTGTCCAACAACAAGTTCTAAGTTCTCATCATCATAAGGGACTAAAAAAGCACCTTTCAATGTGAGTGATTGAATTACTTTACCTTTTATTAATCTCTCGATTCTCTCTACTAGTGGGATTCCTTGCACTTCTTTGCTCATAGCAAGGTATGCCTCAGGTCCAACTATTAGGGCATAAGGGGTATCTACACTTTGTTGTTGTAGGTGTAAGACCCCTTTACTTACAGCTTCCATTATTGCTGATGCGTTAGAACCAAATGGAAGTGCTTTATGACTAGCAGCTTCACTAAGACCTACTATGCCACCAGCTTTAAAACCATAATAGATTGTATTTTCTTCAAAATCGGCAATCTTTTCGACAGCTGATTCTAAACTGCTTAAATCTATATCTCTAGCTCCCCTATTAAGGTTATCCATTTCCCATCTATTGAGGGTAAAACGGACTCTAGCTTCAGTTAATGGAGTTGAGCGATATACTCCAGTCTTAACATCACCGCTGTCTCCAACGATGTCTAGGCGCCCTTCAGTTACACTCGTATAATTCCAACCTAATGGGCCAACTACTTTTACTGCTTTTCTTGCAGCTAAACGAGTTCGTAGTATTTCACCGGCTCGTGTTTCAATTTCTTGCCATACTTTAGTACTTAAAGGAGCAAGTTCTTTTTTTAACATATCCATAATTTATTTACATTCCTCCTTATTATTTATCTTTTAAACTACCAATCGATAATGATGAAGTAGTAGATGATGAGTTTTCTGTACCGCCACTTTCTGCTTCGACTAAAGAGCCAGCAGAGAATAGGTAAGTTTTAAGTTCTTCATCCCATCCTCCCATATTGCGTCTAAGCCATTCGAGTGTCATAGCTGCATGTTCAATTTCTTCATCTCTGTTATGAGCCATTACTTCTTTTAAGGCGAGATCTTTGCTTGTAGAAACTCGTTGGTTATACCAATCAATTGCTTCTAGTTCTTCTCTCAACGATGTAATTGCTCTTGAAATATCCCTTGTTTTTTCATCTAGGGCTTCATAAGGTTCTGAATAAGCCATAATTTCCTCCTTGTTAAACTAATTATTCATACTTTCAGTATACTAAAGGAATACTGAATCGAAAAGGATTAATCCCGGAAACAGGAATTATTCTCATTTATTCTTAAAAAAAATTAAAAAGGGTGTCGAGTGACACCCTTTCATAGTTAAGTTGATGCAAATGGTACGTAAATTTATTTAATTAATTTTTACATCAATCTTTTTTGGTTGCTTTGCAGGAACTTTTGGGATAGTAAGGGTAAGAATTCCATTTTTGAACTCTCCTCCAATAGTATCTTCATCAACTCCTTCTGGTAGAGCGAAAGATCTTTCGAATGAAGTGCTGCATCTTTCTCTAATTAAGTAATTAGGCGATGCTATTTCATCCTTCTCTTCATTTTCTGTCTCTTTAAGAGATGAAATTTTCAGAACATGGTTATCAACATGAACATTCACTTCTTTCTCACTAAAGCCAGGAAGCTCAGCTTCTACCATATAAGCCTTCTCATCTTCCCAGATATCAACTGAAGGAGTTTTTGCTGAAGGCATGCCCCAGTTGTTCCATAAGCCATTAAATAAGCTGTCGAAGTTTCTTACTACGTTAGTAGTAGGCTGTGGATTTCTTGTTACGATGTATTTCATAATTACACCTCCGTATAATTTATTTTCTGTTTTAGTCCTTATTAACTGGACACTTAACTATATGCAACTAGCGTGCCAACTTTTTTACATATTTTTATATTATTTTTTATTTCTTATAATATATATATTTATAATAATTTATTAAATATTATGTGCTTATATTACATTCTAAAAAACAGAGAGAAAACAACATATGTGTCATTATGACACAGTAAGATATTAATAAGTTCTATTTTGAATAAAATTGTCCCTTCTACTCATACTAAAAGAGAAACCATCGATATAGTGTATCATTTTGTCCCAATACGTTTTATTTGACGATATTAGCCAATACCTGTTGACTCTTTTTGCCTTCATCACTATAGTATGTTCTTGTCGACGCAGGGTAGAGCAGTTGGCAGCTCGTCGGGCTCATAACCCGGAGGTCGCAGGTTCGAGTCCTGTCCCTGCTATAGAATTATTTCTTGCTCTGTAACGATTTACAGAACGTTGCTCCCGGAAGAGCCGGTGTAACCAAATAAACTGTCACCTGTACTGTCACCTAGACAGCACAGACTGGAGGATTTGGATGCATCGGTTTTCTTTGTATATGAGGGGAAAGGTCTTCTACGTGAAGTTCTGGAATGAAGAAATCCAGAATTATGATCATGGGGTCAGCACCGGTAAACGTTCCAGGAACGAGGCTCTGGTGAAAGTCAATGAATGGCTTCGCTACGGCTACACCGGAAGAGATCAGGAAAAGACAACAATCCAGGATCGGCTTCAATTTCAAACTATTCTCTACTATCTCTCTACCATGGAGCTCACTGACAAACAGAAGGATCGTCTTGCCGATGTTCTGATCGATTTTTCCGGCAGTGTCTTCGGAATCGTTCTGGTCATATTCGTATATGAAACTGTAAAATTCAACAGAAAAAGAAAACCTTACGGCGCTTAAAGAACCCGTAAGGTTTTTTTAATAAACAGAATCGTTATAAAACAGATTACTTGTTTTTCTTCTGTACCGGTTTTATTCAGCCGAAAACTTATCGGTGATTCTTTTTATTTTATCTTCCGGCGATGTTTTCGATGCGGAATAACGTGACTTGACAGG
>SABI01000378.1 GCA_009929055.1 Spirochaetia bacterium
TGCTGGTTATTTATTCAAGAGAATAATGAGCACAGCAGATGCTTTAGGACAATTGGTCCAAGCTACAAGAGCAGATACTCAAGGTGGTGCAGCAGGTCCTACTATTGCAGATACACAGATTAAGATACAGAAAGTTGATGACTTCCTGACTAATGTGGTGTTAAGTGAAAACTCTCCTTTAACTGGTGCAGATGTTATTATGCCTTTCAGCCTGAATGGTATGGATATTGACCAGATAAGAAAGAGGTTATTAAGCTCTCCATTACCTTATTTACAAGCATTTTTTAGTCTTGGTATTAACCAGACACAGGAGATGTTTAGTAGATATTTCCCTCAGTTTACTGACTCTTTTAGAGAAGTAATTGATGGTAAAGAAGGGTTGAGAGGCTTAAGACAGTACACTAAGACAGGTAAGTTAAATGCAAAGACACTCAATAATATCTACAATGATTTGTTAGCTTACATTATGTCCAAGACATCATTCTTTGGGCAAGAAGCTAACCTCAGAGCAGATGATAAGGTTACAACATCCAGTGATAAGAGAAGGGATTTTATTAATAATTTCCCTGATTATTTCAACAGAACATTGAGTGAACATCCTGAAATAGCTGAACTTGAGTTTGTTAAGAGATTAAGAGTAATAAGGGCTAACCAGAATAATCCTGTAGATACAGTAGTATTTAAGAATGTTGGTCAGTTAAGTCCTACTCTTAGAGAAAGATATATGAGAGACTGGCAATCATTGTTATATATGGGTCCAGAAGCTCAGTCTTTAGCTCTTAATTTATTCAGATACAGTTATTACAGAAATGGATTTGCATTTGGACCTTCTACTTTCATTCATTTAGCTCCAACTGCCATTAGACAATCTATTCCAGAGTATATTGATACACTAAGGGGATTGTTGGAAAGTGAGGATGATTACAGTCAATTTATTGACCAGTATATCTACAATCACTTGGATAATAGACAGTTAGTTCCTGAGGTTCCTACAGAGGCTTCTACTTCTTTCACTAATGAACAAGGTGATGCTTTGGATATGGTTAAAATAACCATTGATACTGAATCTAACAGGGGTGATAAGAAGATAGTAAGGAAGAGAGATGGAATAGGAGAGGAAACAACCTATGACTTCTTCAATTATATAGCAAGAAGATACAAGGGAGGTACAATATATTATAGGCTTACACAAGCTGATAATGTACAACCTAATGTAGCTGTGTATGAGAGAATAGCCCCACTTGGATTCAAGAACAGTTTCATTGAGTATGAATATGGTAAGGATGTTACTGAAATGAAGTCAGTAATTGATAAGAATGACAGGGATTATACTCCTAATGTAAATCAGGATATAACAGCCTATCAGGAAGCTAATATTGATTATGATTCCATGCCAGAGTATCTTAACTATGATTTCTCAAGTCTGACTCAAGATATTGCAAGTGAGGCTTTCAGTCAGGTGTATGGTGCTCCACTTGAAGTGAATGAAGGTAAAGCAGATGATATTAATTCTATTAGTCCTAATACTGAGTATGAGGATGCAAACAATGATAAAATCTGTGGTGCAAATACATTATATGAATTATAGATATGGCTAAGAAATGTGCAATAATTCCTCAAGTGAGGAACAGTAAAAATGAGGTAGTAAGCAGCAGGTTATTTAAAGACCTGCTGGCTTATGCCCCTAATAGACAGGAGGCAACAAGAATATACCTCATTACAAAGAGTAGTGACTTTATTACTAATTGGAATCCAAGGTTACAGATGGATGAAAATGGTGAACCTACTATAAGCAGTCTCTTGAAGAAAACTAATCTAAGGAGTGTCATTAATGACCAGAAGATTTTAAAGAATCTTAATGAGGAGATTGGACATTATCATAAGACAGGTAGAATCAAGTTATATTTGAACAACGATGAAAACTATAGAATGTTAGTCCAGAGGGCTATTCAATTCAATACTCAATCAGAGTTTAGAGAAGACTATGTTGCATCTGTTGAGAAGATATGGGACAATGAAAGTAATAGGGCTTATATCAGTCCTTCTATTAGAGTAAGAAACAAGATGAATAGTCTTGAAGCTAATAATATGCAGTATAATTATACTCTTAATAATAGGTTGAGAGAGATTCTTGCTTCTAATGGTATAGCAA
>SABI01000379.1 GCA_009929055.1 Spirochaetia bacterium
CACCTTATTTTTAGATGAAGGCATATGGTCAATAGATAGAATTAAACCTTTATCATCTTCAGTTGAATGCATCGCAGATTTTGCATAAGAAATGCATACAAGTTTTTTAAGCTGAAGATTATTAAAATTCTTCAAGAAATATTTAGCAAAAGCAGACTCATACGGGTCATCACAATTACATAGAACTTTTTTTCCACGAAATTGAGGTTCGTAATGGACTAATTCCTTTTCTATAGTGCTGTAGTCTGTATACCATTCATCAGTGTTATTACTGCTGTATTTAGCTTTATTTAAAACTGAGTTGCCCATAGTTAAACCTCCTCTCTAAGTATTTTAATGAATTTCTACTCATCTGTTTTTATCTTCTACGCATTCCACAATCTCTGAAATATCGCAATCTAATACATCACATATCCTTACCAACACATCTGTTGTAACATTTTCCCCATTTTTCATTTTATAAAATGTGCTTTTACTTACTTTTGCCTGATCCATAAGTTCAGCATTTTTCATATCTATATCTATCATTTTCTTAAAAAGTTTCTTGTAGCTTAGTTTAGACACAGTACGACTCCTTTCATATAAGCATACTACTAAAGATTATAGTATACCATACTAATCGAATTTTTAATAGCCCTTTCTTCTCTTTTCACAAACTTTTTTCTAAATAAAAAAGAAGCCGGTGCGGTCCGAAGACCACACCGACAATTCCTTATCTTTCCGCTTCTTTGGAAGCTTCTTTCTTTTCAATAGGCTTTGCTTTTTCTTCAGCCTTAAACTTCTTAATTTCTCCGAGGACGGACTCTTTCTTTTCTTCCTGGCTCTTCATCTGTTCTTTTGCTTTTAAGAGCTTAGAAGCAAGTATTCTCACATTCGTATGCTCTTTGCCATTATCATCAATGGATTTTCGCTCCTGACCAAAGAGCTTTACAAAATCTCCTTGCTTAAAATCCTTTGGAATATCGCTCTTTTCTCCATAAGCAGAGCAATTTGTATAGTGCTTATTGCCCTCATCGTCTTTTGATACAACAGAGAAATTGACTACCTTAAAAGCTTCTCCGTTCTTGTTTTCTCGGAGGGCTACCTCGACTTCGCCTACTACATTCCCGACAATATTGACCAGGTCATTATCTTCTTTCTCAAGACTTGCATTCTCCTTAATCTGACCGCTTTCACGAAGCTCATCAATCATATAGTCAAATTCCTCGTTAAGCAGTGTTAGTGAGTCGTTGTTTGTGTAGTTGTCATACAATATATCGAGTGCTCCCTTGTCATTCACGCCCTTTTCAAAACTGATTAGAGCCTTTGTAAAGTCCTCGTAGTTCTCGTTTGCCATCTGCTCGATGGTATTTCTCATTTCTTTGTAATTCATTGTTCATACCTCCATATTTGTTGTTAAAAGTGAATAAGGGACTTAAATCAAGCCCCTTATCGTTCATCGTGTTCTTTTGATTTTGTGTCTTTTACTTCTTTTTCTTTCTGCTCAGACTGGAACGACTTAATCTGCCCTAAGATAGACGGTTTTTCTTCCTTTGTGTGAAGATTATCTCCCACATCATAGGTAGACTCAAAGTAGTCGCTATCTCTAAAGTCATTATCATACCTGTCAGGCACGCCGTCATTATCCAAGTCCTTTGCAAGCGGATCATAGAAATTACCTTCACCGTCAATTTCAAGACTTAACGCCTGTCTTAGTTCCTCCTCATCAACAGAAACAAATGCACTAAATTCGCCATTTTCCATTTCAAACTTCATGCAATCAAGAGCCTTTTCTTTGCTGCCGTTTTCTTTTACATAATCGTAATGGCTTATCTCCTTGCCGTTTACAAGTTGCGTAGCCGTAAAGTCCTCAAGATTAAGTTCAAACTGTATCTCGTGCTTTTCATCAGGTGTATTCGTATAGGCAATCCCTATATGCTTTAAATCAGGGTACAGCGTATTGAATTCGTCATAGCTATGATTTTCTTCATACTCTCTGTTACAGAAATCAATAATAGCTCTTTTCACATCTTCCACTAATGGATTGGGATTTTCTTTTTCTTCCACCTCTCCCTATAATGGACCCAAGAATTTAGACCACTAAAAGTTGCTTTTTAAGTTAGGTTGAATGTAATATTTAATCAAACGGAGGCACTATGAAACGAACACAGT
>SABI01000063.1 GCA_009929055.1 Spirochaetia bacterium
GATATCTACAATCAAGCAGAGAATCATCTCTATAGAACAAAACTTATAGAGAGTTACCTCTATAAACAGGGATTAATAAATATCCTTATACATAACCTTTTTGAAAAACATCAAGAAATTAAGGCTCATAGTGAAAGAGTGGCAAATCTTTGCCAACATATTGCAAAAAAATTGGGGCTAGATGAACATGATATTGAAGAAATATATGTTGCCGGACGCCTTCATGATATTGGAAAGATAGGGCTCAATGAAAAGCTTCTTCATCAATCTAGTGAATTTAATAAAGAGCAACTTTTATCATTTCAACGTCATAGTGAACTTGGTTTCCATTTACTAAAATCTGTTCAATACTTTGGGAAAATTGCTGATTGGGTGCTTTCCCACCACGAACAACCTGATGGCAAAGGCTATCCTCGAGGATTAAAGGGGTATCAAATACCAATTCAATCGAGAATTATTCATGTAGCTAATTCATTTGATTTAGCCACATTACATCTAAAAGAGAAAAACAAGGAAACTATTAGTTTAGTATTACAATTACTTGATGAAAAGAAAGGGACAATGTATGACTCTAGAATACTAGAAGCCCTACAATCACTCCCTTTAGAAGTGTTGATGGAGGATAAAATTGGATAGATTTAGTGAATTAGAATTATATGAGACCCTTCTCAAAACTATTGCAGATCCCTTCTTTGTAATAGGAGAAGATGGAACATATCTTGATGTTCTAGGAGGAACAGAGAGATCTCTTTATGATGATGCCCATTCTCTAAAGGGGAAAAATATCTTTAATTTTATGGATAAAGAATTTGCCCAATATTTTATGCAAAAAGTCCTCCTTACTTTTGAATTAAACCGGATGCACTCTTTTGAGTACCAACTAGAGACTGAATCGATAAAAGGAATACCTAAAGATGGCCCTGGTGGCGTTCAGTGGTTTGAAGCGAGACTAGTTCCCCTCTCTTTTTTATATGAACAGAAAAGGGCAGTAGTCGCCTTAATTCTCAACATAAGTGAACGGAAAAAACTTCAACAGAAACTGAGAGACCTCTCTTATAAAGACCCTCTCACGATGGTTGCTAATAGACGCTATTTCTTTGAAAAGTTAGATAATCATATAGAACTCTATGCAAAAGATAAGATACCCTGTGCTATCATAGTCCTTGATGTCGATAATTTTAAACATATTAATGATACCTATGGTCACTATGTAGGAGATCAAGTTCTAAAGGAAGTCTCTCTCATTCTTTCATCTCAATTAGAAAAAGATGATTGCATAGCCCGCTTTGGTGGGGATGAATTTATTATTTCCCTTATTGGCTATCCTTCAAGTAATTTAGTTTTTCAATGGGCTGAGAAGATGAGACTATTAATTGAAACACATGTGTTTAATGTAGGAGAAATAGACCTGCGTATTACCATAAGTCTCGGTATTACAGATATGCTTATGATGGATAGTGATACGACAAGTATTGTCTGTAGAGCCGATAAAGCTCTCTATGAAGCAAAGCACCAAGGTCGAAATAAGGTGAAATTACAGTTATGAAAAGAGAGGAATTGTGAATAATATATTTATCTATGTTGTCTTTAATAGTGTACTACTTATCCCCATTTTTATTATTTATACATCTACTTCATTTATTACTTCAAATAAAGGACGACTACATGACTTCTGGTTAGGATTAATAATTGGTGGTATTGGAATCTTTGTAATGATGAACCCAACTGAATTTAGTTCAGGAATTTTTGTTGACTCGAGAAGTATTCTATTAGGCCTTAGTGCAATGTTTTTCCCCTATCTTTCTACGATTATTGCCCTCGTTGCTATGGTTACTTTACGAATCATTAATGGAGGCGTTGGAGCTCTCGCAGGAATCATGAATATGGTATTTGTTACAACAATAGGACTGTTGTGGCATCTGTATCGATACGAAAAAGTAATCCATAAAGAGGTAAAGTTTGGACTTGAATTACTATTCATGAGTGAGATTATACATATTGCTGCCCTTTTATCATTCATCTTCCTTCCAAAAGAAAATATAGAATTTGTTTTAAGGAATTCTACACTCCCATTCTTAGTTATCTATCCAATCACTATGTATTTTCTCCTTCTTCTTATTTACAAGGCTCTTAGAGAGGATCGACTAAAAGAAAAATTGACAAATAGTGAACATCTATTTAAAACAATATTTGAACAAGCTCCTATAGGGATAACCCTCACAGAAAGTGCAACAGGAAAGATAATGGACTCTAATACTCAGTTTGGTAAGATGGTGGGCCTCACAAAAGAAGAAGTTCTTCAATCAGATTGGATGAGACTTACTCACCCTGATGATATTCCAAAAGATAGGGAATATATGGGAAAATTGCTGAAAGGAGAAATTAATTCATATTCATTAGATAAACGATTTATCCGTAAGGATGGAGCTATGATGTGGACTAATATTTTAGTCTCTTCCCTTTTTAGCGGCCACTCTTCCATTGCACAGCATCTTTGCATGATTGTTGATATTCATAACCGTAAAGAAATTGAAGAAAAAATATTTTATGCCTATGTTCACGACCACTTAACAGGACTTCCTAATCAACTCGATTTTATGAATAAGCTTCATACGTTAATGAAGAAAAATGAGTTCCCTTTTACTATCGCAATTGCAGATGTGAATGGATTCAAGATGATTAATGATGCGTTTAATAGAGAAGCTGGAGACTCTCTCCTCCTTCAAATAGCCGATATCTTCGAGTCAGAGAAAAGAAAAGATGATTATATTGCCCGTATTGGAGGTGATGAATTTGCCCTCATTCTCAAAGGAAATGATGAAGAAATTACTACAGATATTATTCAAAGAGTACAACAGAGAATTGAAGATTTATCACACCATAAGGTAGTCGTCTCCCTCTCATTTGGAGTAGTTGTTGCTATGAATGATGAAATAGGTGTCGATGAATTAGTTAAGAAAGCAGAAGATGACCTTAATCAAAGTAAGCTTCATGAAAGTCCTAGTACAAGGAGTAAAGTACTTAATGCAATTGTACACACTCTCCATGAAAAAAACCCAAGAGAAGAATTACACTCAAGAAGAGTCTCTTTGTTAGCCTCTCGTTTAGCCAAAGAGATGGGGCTGGGAAGTAAAGAAGTTGCTCAGATGAAAACAGCTGGACTTTTGCACGATATTGGTAAAATTAATATTGATGAGTCAATTCTCAATAAAGTTGGTCCTTTAAATGATAAAGAGTGGGCAGAAATGAAAAAGCACCCTGAGAAAGGGTACCGCATCATGATGAGTGTTACTGAATTAGGTGAAATTAGTAGTTATATTCTTTCTCATCATGAACGACTTGATGGTAAAGGATATCCTCAAGGACTTAAAGGTGATGAGATTCCTATGCAATCACGTATCATTACTATAGCAGACTCATTTGATGCAATGACAGCATGGAGACCTTATAAAGAGATGATGAGTGAAGAGGATGCTGCAAGGGAGCTTATACGTTGTAGTGGATCACAGTTTGATCCAGAACTTGTTTCAATATTCGTAAAACAAGTCCTGACTTTAGATATTCAATAGTTCTTATATTTGTACTGTAGGGACTTCTAAAACTTCAACCAATTGAGCTGGCTCTAAGCGATAGTTAGATCCTTCTCCTTCATAAAAACCATGGTCTCTTACAAAGTGGATATGAAGGTCAGTATAGGTAACATCCTTGCTGTTTGATAGATTTCTTACTGTTGTATTTACCTTTTCGTACATTCCAGGACCACCAAAAGGGGAGGGGAGTTTCCCCCTTACTGAGTCAACTCTCACTTCAAAATGATCCCCTAATTTCATGAATTCACCAAGACCATCAAGGCCAGCATCTCTAAAGTATTGCATCTTGCTTGCAATCTCTTCATGAGTGACATTTAGTTGATGAACAGAGGCATCATCTTTGTTAATGATGTCAATGAGGTTTCTTGTATCGGTCCCTAAAAAGCCCTCTAAGGTAATAACTCCAGGTTGCATTTGCTGTTGTATTGCATTGAATTCAGGTGTTTGTTTCATATTAATTCCCCTCTTTTTAAGCAAATTTATCGTAATAGATATGCTCTTCAGGCATGCCTAGTTCTTTAAGTACTTTAATACATGCATCGATCATTCCGGGTGACCCGCAAAGGTAGGCTTCACTATCCTTTGCATTCTCACTAAGGTTTCTCACAACATCGGTTATAAGACCCACTTCACCTTCCCATTTATCATCCTCTTGGGGTTCGCTTAATGCTGGAGTGAATGTAAAGGAAGGCATGAGTTTTTCAAGTTCTTTCATTTCATCGAGTAAGAATAGATCTTTTTTAGTTCTTGCTCCAAAGAAATAGCGAGCTTTTCTTGTACTCTTTTTATCAATCATATCGAGTAAGATAG
This sequence comes from Spirochaetia bacterium, assembly GCA_009929055.1. Taxonomy (GTDB): domain Bacteria; phylum Spirochaetota; class Spirochaetia; order Sphaerochaetales; family Sphaerochaetaceae; genus SABI01. The sequence goes on from SABI01000063.1 coordinate 4,401, forward strand.
ATTTTATAGGAGCCATTCCTGAGCCACCAGCGATACAGATAATGGGATTGTCTGTATCACGAAGGAAGAAGTCTCCATAAGGGCCATTAATAGTAACCTCATCTCCTTCCTTTAAGTATTTATGGACGTAAGTAGTACAAATGCCATTAGGAACTAATCGTATTTCAAGTTCTACATGGGTATTATCACTAGGCACTGATGCCATCGAATAAGCTCTATATACTGCCTCATCGGTAAGTTCATACTCAGGAACTTGGAATTGAACAAATTGACCAGCTTTACAATCAATAGTAGGAGGGTCGATTAATTTTAAGGTTACTTGTTTAATGTCGTGAGTAAGGTCAACAATACTTTCTACTTTTGTTTCGAACTGCCTTACAGAGAATAACTCTTCTGGTATTTGTATAGAGACATCGTTTTTTACTTTAAATTGACAAGAAAGGCGAATATTCTTTTTCTTCTCTTCTTCACTAATCCAAGGGAGTTCTGTTGGCAGGTACGCTCCACCCCCTTCTATGACACTCACCTTACACAGGCCACAAGAGCCCCTACCCCCACAAGCGCTAGGGATGAATACCCCTTCTGCGTTAAGAGCTTTTAAAAGGGGTTGTCCTCCTCTTACTGTAAGGTCTTTTTTCCCATTGATTTTGATATGAACTTCACCATAGTTTCCAACGGTACCATCTGCAATTACCATGAGTAATGCAAGAACCATTGAAATGAGGGTGATGACCAATACACTTATACTTAATGTAATTAACATTTCCATCCCCCCTAACTTATAGTAATCATGCCACTAAAACCCATGAATGCCATTGCCATGAATCCTGCAATGATAAGAGCAATTCCAGGTCCTTCTAGGCCAAGTGGTACTTTTGCAGTTTTAAGTTTCTGTCTAATTCCTGCCATTGCCATAATTGCAAGGAACCAACCGATGCCACTACCTATTCCAAAGAAGAAGGAAGTGATGAAGTTGTAATCTCTAATTACCATAAATAATGATGCCCCTAAAATAGCGCAGTTAACAGTAATAAGGGGTAAGAAGATTCCTAAAGCAAAATAGAGCCCTTCACTATAGCGTTCGATTACCATCTCAATGAGTTGTACAAATGCTGCAATAACAATAATAAACACAATAAAACGGAGATATTCGAGTTGGAAAGGGACGAGAATTAGATGGTAGACTACCCAGTTAAGGGCAGTTGTGATTGCCAGAACAAATGTTACCGCAATACCCAGCCCTGCAGATGTTTCAATTTCTTTAGAGACTGATAAGAAGGAACACATTCCCAGGTAGTTAGTAAGTAAAATATTGTTAGTAAATGCTGCAGCAAAGAATACTGCGATTGGAAATAGCATCTCATTCATGTTTTCCCTCCTTCATAAACACTTCTCGAGCAATCCAAAGGAAGATTGCTAACATGAAGAATCCTCCTGGTGGCATAATCATAATAGCCCAGCTTGTCCACCATGAACCTAGAATTTGGAACCCCCAAAGGCTCCCTGTTCCTAAAAGTTCTCTGAAAAAAGCAATGGCAAGGAGAACATATGCATATCCTATACCACTAGCGATACCATCAACTAATGAAAGCATTGGTTTGTTTTGAAGGGCGAAGGCTTCAATTCGACCCATAACAATACAGTTAGTAATGATAAGACCGACATATGGTCCTAAGGACTTCCACATTTCTGGGTAGTATGCCTTAAGGGCAATATCTACAATAATTACATAGGTAGCAATTACCATAGTTTCTACCATCATTCTTATTCTCGAAGGAATCCACTTTCTAATAAGACTAAGAGTCCAACTCGATAGAGCGAGGGTAAATATTACTCCTAGTGACATCACCATAGTATTCTCGAGTTTGTTTGTCACCGCAAGAGTACTACAGATTCCTAATACTTGTACGAATACTGGGTTATCTTTTCCCAGTGGGGTTATAAAAGTTTTCTTATATTGTCCTTTTGCCATATTATAGATCCTTGTAGATTGTTGAACCATCTTTAACGACTGAATTGATGATGTTTCTAAATGATTCACTGGTCCTCGTTGCCCCTGTGATACTATCTATTTCATCATCACTATCACTTGTCCCTTCTTCAACTAAACGAAATGGGCCACTCTTTCCAGCGAATTGTGCGGTAAACCATGGCTCTTCTATTCTAGCCCCAAGTCCTGGAGTTTCATTTTGACTTACAATAGAGACCCCAGAGAGGGTATTAGGAGAGCTAAAGCCAACCATTATTGTAATAGGGCCCCATAGACCTGGGCCCGTTCTTTCGACAACTGTTTTTTGATCATTGCTATCATCTTTGATGATATACTTACCATTTTCTTCAGTTACGTATGAGGTATAAGCTTCTTCTACTGATAAAGGAGTTCCATCGTGGTTGATAGATGCAGCGTTTAAGACACTTCGTCTTAAGAAGAACTGTTCGTTACTTTTTACCCTATCACTTGTGAATAAGAAAAGGGAACTGGTTATAACAATACACACGATTGTGACAATAGCCATAAAGATGATAGGGTGAATTCTTAATGCATAAAAACCATCTTTTTTCATGCTTTTCCCCCTTTTACAGCACTCGCAGCTTTCTTCTTTGCTTTACTTTGTTTTATAAGATAATCAAGTAAAGGGGCAAACATGTTCACGAGGAGTATTGCAAATGTTACCCCTTCTGCCCAGTTGCTAAAGACCCTTATTAATACAGTAAAGACTCCAAAAGAGGCTCCATAGATAATTCTTCCAAGATCTGTTGACTGGGAGGCACTAACAGGGTCTGTAATCATAAAGAAAGCAGCAAATAAGAATGAGCCACTAAGTAATGCATAAAGAGGGTCAGTTGCCCCTCTGGCTCCTGTTAGATAGAGAATTGTTTGGAATGCTAAAAACCCAACAATAGAGGAGACTACTAGTTTCCAATTGGCAGCTTTCTTATAAATGATAAAAATTCCACCTAAGATAATTAATATGGCACTTGTTTCCCCAAAACTTCCTGGAATATTTCCTAATAAGAGAGAGAGATGTGAGGCACTTTTTGTAAACAATGGAGTAGCTGCTGCTACACTATCTGCACCACTTAACCACGTTCCAAACCCTGCTGGGAAAAGAGAAAGAGTTGTTTGAGGAGCAATAAATCTTGCAGTAAGGGGAACTCCAAAGCTGATATAGACAAATGCTCGAGCGGTAATAGCTGGGTTAAATATATTTTTCCCAAATCCTCCAAACACCATCTTTCCAAAAATTATACCGAAAGCGATACCAACCCCTCCAATCCAAATAGGAACTGCTGGGGGGAGGGACAAGGCAAATAATGTACAACTTACAAAAAGTGACTCTGTTACCTTATAGCCATATTTTTTAGCCATGAACCATTCGCTCAATAGTCCTATTGCACCAATAACTGCATAGAGGGCAAGAAATCGCCACCCATAAAAGTATATTGCTGCAAGAACGAGTGGGCTAAGTCCAATGAGAACATTTCTCATTGCCTGTTGTTTTTGAATCTTCACCATTTCCTCCTGTAGTGTGTTATGTAGTATAACGCAGGTTTCTCTCTATTTGACGTAATTCCATAATTATTTGTTGTAGGAATTTCTATTGTTTTCATTAAGGTTTAATGATTCTCTTCTTCTTTCTATATGTATCTTTATTAGGTTAATAGTATATCAACAAGGTGGTAGTATCAACTTAATATTTCTTTTTAGGTAGTTCATTGATAAGCCAAGTTGCACCAGCCTCCTTTTCTCATCATCGATAAGAGGATTGTTATAGAATATTATTTGTAATACGTGATATTTCACTATACTGGTTTTTTTGTTCTAATTAAAGAGATAATTTGAAATGATTTTAAAATATTCTCCCTTTTTCTCAATTTATCTGGGTAATAATTGTATAGAAGTTACTTCAACTATTAAGGCAGTTACTTCTTGATGAACAATTCCCCTTATAATAAGGGGCCTCATCACTCCTAAAAGAGTATGGTACTTTTTATGGATAGGGGGGAAAAGAACCACATCATAGAGAGTTGTTTCATCTTCAAAAGAGATGAAATCCATAAGGAGATTTCCTTTTGTGACAACTGTACGCCGAGTAATAGGCCACCCTATTAATGTCACCTTTTTCTCAACATAGGATCCTATTTCATACCCTTTAATTCTTTTGATACCGATAATCTGTTTTGCATAGAGATAGAGGATGTGGTGGCTCCTTAAGAAGGAGAGAACAGCAAATTCTCTTTTTAACTCCTCAAAAGAAGATCCTTTTATTGGACTTCTTTTGATCAAATTTCCTCTATTCTTTTCAAACAGCTCTCCTTGGTTTTGATTTTTCTGTTGCTTGTGTATAAGGAGGTCTCTTAATTGTTCACTTCGCCGCTTTGTTTCACTAATAGAATCAAACACACCAGCGTCAACAAGGGCTACAATATCGTTTTTATCAAGATGCAACCTTTCACTTACCTCGTTTAATGAAAAAAATGATTTCTTTTTTCTCTCATTATAGATCATGTGGGCCGCTTCATATTGAAGTCCTTTTATTGCCATAAATCCAATAATGACCCTCTCTTTATCCCCTCTATAGTGCCATTCACTCTCGTTTATATCAGGGCCAAACGTAATGAGCCCCATTCTCCTACATTCACTTACATAAGCAGCGCTATGGTAATATCCCCCCTGATTAGATAGTACTGCTGCCATAAAATAAGAGGGATAATGGGCCCTTAGATAAGCTGATTGAAAGGAGACCATAGCATACGAAGCTGAATGGGGTTTGCAAAAAGAGTATCCATCAAAAGAGAGCATCATTGACCACACTTCATCTTGAACTTCTTCATCAATGTGACGAGTACTACACCCTTTTCTAAATTCTGTTTCATAAAAACTAAGCCTTTTTGCTTTATTCTTTTTTGATATCACTTTTCGTAATTGGTCGGCATCATATTCACTAAAACCAGCTAATACAATGGCCACTTTTGATACATCTTCTTGATAACACATAATTCCATAGGTCTCTTGTAAGATTCTCTCGACATCAGGATGGATAGGCTTCCACACTTTCCCATGAACTCGTTGTACATACTCACTTATATAACGGTTCGCTGCCGGTCTAATTAATGATGAGTGAATTACTATATGGTCAAAGTCTCCTTTGAGAGTCTTTTTCTGCAATTGCCTCATAGCAGGGGATTCTATATAGAAAACTCCCATCGAATCTCCTCTTTGTAACATCTCTATTGTTTTTTCATCATAGATAGGATTAAAAATCTTTTTATTGATAAATACTCCTATTGTTTCTAATGAATGAAGAGTATCTCTAATAACAGCAAGGGATCTATTTCCTAATAAGTCTATTTTTACGAGGCGAGCATCTTCCACACCATCCTTTTCCCATCCAAGAAGGGGATAGCCTTCTCTACTCAAAGTTACTGGTGCATAACAAGAGATAGGCTTTGGAGTAATAACAATCCCTCCACAATGCATCGAGATAAGGTGAATCATACCCTCTATTCTATGGGCTATAGAGAGGATTTTATTCCACTGACTCATCTTTGATACAACTCTATTCCTTTGACTTAGTACATCAGTAATTACCTTATCCCCGACTCCATATGCTTTTGCTGTTTCCCTTAATGCAGAACCATAGTGAAAGAAATTATGGTTAGCTACTCGAGCACAATGATCTAGTCCAAACTTCTTTATTACTCTACTAATAATTTCATCTCTCTCATCCCACGCAAAATCTACATCAATGTCGGGCATGTCTATCCTTTCAAGGGTGAGAAATCTCTCAAAATAGAGATTCTGTGCAATGGGATCCACTTGGGTGATACTAAGAGCATAAGAGACAATAGAAGCTGCTCCTGAACCACGACCACAAGTATTTGAGGCCATAGATACGATATCATCCATGATAAGGAAGTAGGGGGCAAATCCCTTTTTGTTGATAATAGAGAGTTCATATTCGATACGCTCTAGTATCCCATCATTAAGTTCCCCATACCTTTCATGGGCCCCTTTTATCACCCTTTCCCTTAACTCTACTTCGTTACTTTTATCAATAGAGGGATAGCTGGGAAAGACAAATGATAAAAAAAGGGGAACATCTTTACACAAAGCAGCTACTTTTTCACTCATCTTGAGAGCGAGAGGCCAAGGAGAAAAGATCCTTTCATATTCATCTTTTGTATGAAACATAGAGAAATGTGAAGCACATTCTTCTTCTTTTAAAGACCCAACTGTTTTCTTAACAGCAATTGCCCGTAATACTTTGTGCACTTCGATGTCTTCTTTGGAGATGAAAAGGGCATCTTCAATAGCAATTGGGGGTATGTTGAGTTTTTTTATATGTTCTACCGCCTCAAAGTTGTGTGGAGTTATCGCACCATAGAGGTCAGCTTTTGATTCTTTTAATAGAGAAAGGATTTCATAAGAAGAGGAGGCAATAATTAAGCCATCATTTCCCTTAGTTAGTTCTTCTATATAAGAGTGATGAGAAGAGAGACTCAATAGAGAGGTGAGGCGAGAAAATCCTTCAGGGCTCTTTACAAACACCCATACAGGTCCTTTTGATGTTGTAAGGGTCGCTGAGATAATAACACCTATCCCCTCTTCTTTTGCGACACTTCGTATATGGTGTATCCCATTAATAGAGTTGATATCAGATATTGCAATGGTATCTACCATCTCTTTTTTACACACTTCAACCCACTTTTCAAAAGAGTGAATTCCATACA
>SABI01000380.1 GCA_009929055.1 Spirochaetia bacterium
CTCTGAATCAACGCAGGTGAGAAACCAATAGTGTCGAGTAATTTGCCAAACAGCTTCTTAGTTTCTGGCATAGTGACCATTTGTGGGTTCTGAGCAAGTAATTGCAGTAAGTTAGAAATAGTTTCAACTTGGCCAGCCAGATTGTTAGCTTCACCAGTAATATCAATTTCAACGTCTTTATCAAACTTTAAGTATCCCTTGACAATATCTAAGAAAAGTGTTCCTTTATTATTATCAATCTCTGCTTGTTTAAGCAATTCTAAGTCAGCTTTGGGCGGAAAGAAGCCAGTGTCCATTACATACTTCTTAATGGCTTCATTCAATCTGCGATTAACATCTTTCTCAATAATGTATTCAATAGTTTCAGCGTCAAATAGCTGAAAGATATGCTCATTGGTGACGTTCTTGTCAAATTCTGGGATAATCCACTCCTTGACAACTTCTTCTAAAAATAGTCCAATATTCTCACGAATAAACTCAAATAATTTACCACCCTGTTGAGCCATCATCGCACCTAAGCGATAAGGAGTTCCTGATGGTAGGTTCTCACCAGTCAGTGATTCAAAGGCGTTAGCATTAGAACGAACAACATCCATTAAGACACGTTCCTCTTGAGTATATGCTCCAAGATTTCTCTCGGTAGTATCAATAGGTGTAATCTCATTCATCACCTTGATAATATCACCATCTAAGACATCTGTCATTATATTGCGTTCAATCTGGGCATCTCTTGTCTGATAGATGTGTCTTGAAGCTACTTTCATTGAAGTAGCCTTCTGATTCTGGATTTCGTTCCAGCGTTGCTGTGGGTCTAACAGCATTTCAATAATACCCAAACCCAAAGCACGACCCTCAATCGTTAAGTAGTCAATTTTCTTAAATGGAATAGCGTCAATCTTCTTGACATTAAAGACGCCACTCCAACTCCATTTACGAGTATCGTCTTCATAGTCACCACCAACAGAGGCGATAACTCTGGCACGAGTCCAGCCTTCACCGCTTAAACCCAGGTCTTCATTCTTGAACTCGGCATACATCGTATAAACGGCAATCTCACTAGCACCATTAGCTCATCTTGAATTTCTAAAATCTTCTGTGCATTGTTTAACTTCGTCTTTATTCCAACCAGACATCTTTTCCATCTCCCACGGCTGCATATAGTCAACCTTAATGAAATATGGTGATTGAATATCAAAAGACAGGTCTTTATTAGAAACCGCTGGGTCAAAGATACAATTCTTTAATGGAACGAACTTAATATCATTATCAACTTTCTCTAGGATACAAGAGCCATAAATAGGTAGGTTCTCGGTAATTCTATTTAAGACAATGGAGAACTTCTTTTTGTTCATCCAGTCCTTTAATTCAGCGTTGTAGATAAGAGATTTAACGAAGTCATTTCCGTCATTAGCTCTAGCACGGACATCTTTTCTATCTAAATCAATGTTCTTAGAAGCATTCCCACACTGAGGATTCACGATGTTCATAAAGAACTTCTTGTTTCCTAGTCAATCTCTGTCTCAGGACTTAAACTTTGAGGCACGATAGAGTTCAATCTTATTGATTGTATCTTTCATATCAAAGTCATAGCCATCAGTTATTTTAACTGGTTGCTTGCTGTCTTCAAGATAAGTCGTTAGCCTTCAAAGTAAGGCTGAATTGTTAGTCATAGGTTGGTTGCCTTGATTGTTTAATTACAACTTCTACTTTTTTCTGGTAGGAGTTAGTCACATCTTCTCTTAGAAAAGTCATCATAAGTGCGTCTGCTACATCTGGTGATGGTATTCAACGCTTTCTTAGTGATTCCTTATCAATTATTTTAATTTTTCAAGTATCTCTTATTTTATATTTAACTACTTCAAGCTGGTAGAAGTCGTTATTTTTTAGAAGCATTCCTCACTTCTTAATCCAGTCCTTTAATCTGAAATATGCCTCTGCTCTGATGTTTATAAACTTCTCTGGGTCATTAGCCCTCTCGGCCATATTAACTCAATTGATGTCCCAGCCAAGCTCACGAAAGCGGTCATTTAGCCCTATACCGACACCAGTAGCATCCATAAAGATATTTCACTCCTTTATGTCGTTTTCTTCAGCTATGGCCTTTGTAAGACCGATAATCTCCATTATGT
>SABI01000064.1 GCA_009929055.1 Spirochaetia bacterium
GAGAGAGAGGGATTCGAACCCTCGGAGCCCGGTTAGAGCTCACACCCCTTCCAAGGGTGCACCTTCGACCACTCGGACATCTCTCCAGAGTTGTGTCCATTTTAGAAGGAGCGGAGAGAGAGGGATTCGAACCCTCGGTACCACAAGTGATACAACGGATTTCGAATCCGTCTCCTTCGACCTCTCGGACATCTCTCCTATCGTCATTACGCCGATATGTGTAGCCAAGAGGATTCGAACCTCCGACCTCCAGATCCGCAATCTGATGCTCTATCCAGCTGAGCTATGGCTACAAGGGTCCCCTTTATTGAAGCGAGACTAATTCATAATACGGAGAAGGGGGGATTCGAACCCCCGGTACCGTTACCAGTACAACTCCTTAGCAGGGAGCCCGATTCGACCGCTCTCGCACCTCTCCAAGGAAAAAAACTACATACACATATGAGAACAAAAAAATAATATCGGAGAGAGAGGGATTCGAACCCCCGGAAACTTACGCCTCAACGGTTTTCAAGACCGCCTCCTTCGACCGCTCGGACATCTCTCCAATTCAGGATTCAAACTATAGTGAGAACAATGGGTCTTTGTCAAGTAAACTCGCTAAAGTAGATTGAGTAAACACCTATTTATATGAGAGATTTGTATCTATACTGCTAATTAGGGGAGAAAGACTCTACCATATAGGATGATTACCTTGACAATTATTGGCAAGATTAGAATGATAGGAGCTTAGGAGAACTTATGGCTAAGGCAAAAATGCAGAAATTACGAGCGTTTAAAATGGGTGAACAAGCAATTCAGCGAGTGAGGGAAATTATTGAGTTGTATGGTCCTAGATATGTAGGACAAGAGTCGACTAAAAAAGCAGCACGTCATCTTCATGAAGCATTTGTTCCCTATTGCGACCGTGTTGAAAAAGAATCTTTCTCTCTTCATCCCGAAGCCTTCCTTGCATGGATTCGTATCATGGTAGCTCTATATCCTATTGCCCTTATTTTTATGTTTTTATCTCAACCACTATTTTCATTTCTGTTTCTTACTATAGGTGTTGTTATTATGGTGAGGGAGTTTTTACTCTACCATGAGATGATAGACCCCCTCTTTGCAAAAAAAGAGGGAATTAATATCTATGGAGTTATTGAACCAAAAGGGGAAGTCAAGCACACAGTTGTCTATAGTGGACATCACGATAGTGCAAAAGTCTTCACTTTCTTTTTAGATAGCCAAAGTTCGTACGTTGTAAAAGTATTTCTCGCATTAGGAAGTTACCTCTTTCTGACCCTCCTTTCTTTCATTGATACAATTAGACAAATTGTTGTAGGAACTCTTTTTTCTTTCTCCCTTACCCATATAGCAATTCTTATTCCCCTCATTCTCGCCACTATTGCCACCTATTTTGTTCGTGCCTTGTGGTTCTTTGCAAGTAATGAGGTTTCTCCTGGAGCCGGAGATAATTTGATTGCCTCCACTATTGGGGTAGAATTAGCTTCCTATTTTAAGAATGAGAAAAGTGAGGGAAATGCTTTAGAACATACCAGGCTCATATTTGCGAGCTTTGATGGAGAAGAGGCTGGGTTAAGGGGAAGTAGAAACTTTTTTACTACCCATAAAGATAGTGGGTTATTAAGTGAAAATACCTATAATTTTAATGTAGATTGCCTATTTGATCATGAACATATGAATTTCCTCACAAGTGATATTAACAATAGTGTTCAATTATCTCAAAGTATGGCAACTGAATGTGTAGAAATAGCAACTTCTATGGGATATGTTGCTCATAGTAAGAAAATTGCTTTCCTTACAGGGGGAACAGATGCAGCAGAGGCTGCAAAAGTGGGCTTTACTGCAACAACACTTCTTGCTATGCCTTGGTCAAATAATGGGCGTAGTAGCGTGTATCACACCCCGCTAGACACAGTAGAAGCAATAGATGAGAAGGCAGTAGAACAAACGATCTCAATAGCAATTAAATTCATTGAGCATCTTGATAAAAAGTAATTGCTCCTTGGGTAATATTTATCAGTTCTTTTTTAATCATCTCTAGGTGCCTAGTTTCACATGTATAGGTAATAGTAATCTCACTCAGAAAATCTGTCTCTAACCCTTTTTGATAGGGACTTAGGAATAGCATCACCTTGTCATATTTATCATAAGGGAGGGTGAATTTGATTGTACTTGTTTCAATAAGCTCTTCACTCTTGATCTTTAGGGTCACCTCTTGTGCTGCCTGAGTATAGGCTTTAACTAACCCACCTGTTCCAAGGAGCGTCCCTCCAAAGTAGCGAACAACACAAACTAATATGTTGGTAAGAAGGCTCCCTTTTACTACTTCATACACAGGTCTTCCTGCTGTGTTTTTAGGCTCTTTATCATCACTAAAACTTATCATCTCCCCTGTTTTTCCAACAATAGCTGCATGAACTACATGGTTTGCTCCACTATGTTCACTTCTTAGATGGCGAATAATATCTTTTATTTCATCAATACTTGAAATATATTGACCAATTCCAATAAAACGAGATTTTTTTACTTCTATTTCACATACTATTGTTTCTGTTGGGTATCTCATAGATAGGGTAAGTGTAGCATACTTCTCCTATCATAGTGAAAGAGAAGTTGCTCTTCAAAGATGAAAAAAACCTGCAGTAACGCAGGTCTTTAAGTAAAACATCTTCGATATTTTTATTCAGTCGTTGATGAATCTATCTCAATAACTTTATGAGAAAGCATCTTCTCTCCATCAAAGATAAACTGACCATCAAACTCTTTCCCTGCTAAGGCAAGAGGAATCCATAGTGGGTCATCTGCCCACATTTTATCATAAGGGAGGGTGTTAATGTCACACCAAAAGGGTTCTGCTTCAACAGTTTCACCCATTGTTCCACTATATTCATAGGCAAAGAAGATGTAGCCTCTCATTTTTAATCCATCAGTAAAGTGGAAATTTAGCCTTCCTTTAAATGTTACCGATGGAACAGAGAGTCCTGTTTCTTCGGTAATTTCTCTCATGGCAGCTTCTGAAGCAGTCTCTCCCTCTTCAATGTGCCCCCCTGGAGCATTAACAAGACCTTTGCCAAGTCCAGTTTTTTTGTTAATTAAGAGGACTTTGTCTTTATCGAAGAGGTAGGTGAGAACTGCTGTCTCAGTTGGCTCCCATTCATCCCAATCAATTTGCTCTACATCAGTATATTCACTCTCTTCGAGGTGAGGAACTTCTTCTTCTGTTACTTCTTCTTTCTTCATTTCTGGATGGGCTTCACTATAACAAGTGTTACAAAGATTATCATCATAGTTTAAGATTTCAGTCCAAGAGAGTTTTGCGTTACAAGAAGGACAGGTTGTTCTGAACAGGAGAATTCTCTTTCTAAAGGGATAGGCTACGCCGAGGGTAATAAATAGTCCTACTATCGCTAGATAGTGAGGCCATCCTCTCGAAATAATTATGACAATAAAGACTTGCCAAAGCATTGCTAATGAGGCAATGATAAGAGTTGCGAAGCGTTTTTTATAGCTACGAGGTACATGTTTCCTTTGCATCATATTAAGGACGAGAATTGCAACAAGGAACCAGAGATAGTTATTTGCGATTGTTTCGAGTATCATAAGGTTGACATTAGCCTACTTGATAGGGAAAAATCAATACTAGAATCGATGAACAAATGAATATGATATATAAAAAGGATAATTCCATGGAGGGACCAATATGTTGAAAAGTGAAGATATTGCTAAATATATAGATCACACACTATTAGCAAACAATGCTACAGAGGATAAAATTATACAGCTATGTAGAGAAGCAGATGAGCATTCTTTTGCTTCTGTATGTATTAATAGTTGTTGGACAAAGGTCTGTAGTGATGAATTAAAGGATTCTGATGTAAAAGTATGTACAGTTGTAGGCTTTCCCCTTGGTGCTATGAAAAGTGAAAGTAAAGCCTATGAAGCTACTCTAGCAATTGCCGATGGTGCTGATGAAATTGATATGGTAATCAATGTTGGATTCCTTAAAGAAGGAAAGCTCGATGCTGTTGAAAAAGATATTCAATTAGTGAAAGAGGCCTGTAAGGATAAAATTCTTAAAGTTATTATTGAAACATGTCTATTGAGCGATGAAGAGAAAGAGAGTGCCTGTAGGCTTGCAGTAAATGCAAAAGCTGATTTTGTTAAAACATCTACTGGTTTTTCAACAGGAGGAGCAACAGAGAAAGATGTTGCATTGATGAGAGGTGTAGTAAAAGATGCCCTTGGAGTGAAAGCAAGTGGAGGGGTTCGTAGTTATGAAACTGCAGTAGCTATGATAAGTAGCGGTGCGACACGCCTTGGAACAAGTAGTGGAATTGCTATTATACAAGGAGCTGCTACAAATGGGGCGTATTGAGAATGGCTCAGTATTACCTGATGATTTTTTAAAAAGTCTCGGGTTTCCCTCAATTACAGTCCATGAAACATTTTCTCATTTTGATTTCACCCTTCCAGGGAGAAGGGTTCTTGTTATTGGCCCCATGGGTTCTGGCAAAACAGAATTCTCTGCTCGTGTCTGGAGAGATGCGGCAATTGCCCAAAAGAAAAGTGATGTGATTAAAGCTCTTACAAGTACTAATGGGGTAGATAGGAGAAAAGTGTTCTTTGTCAGAAGTCAAATAGATGGACAGCGTTTTAGTGAGTACCCAACAGATGCCCTTGCTTATCGCAATGGATATATAAGGTGTGGCGATAATATTGCCCATATTAAAGATTCTTTTGGCTTAGAGAAAATACTTGCCGATCATCCCGACTTTGGAACATTCATTATTGATGAAGCTTCCTTCTTTGATGAGAGAATTGCTTATGTGGTGAGAAACCACTCTATAGAGAGGGGAATCCTTTTTATATTCCCTACCCTCATTCTTAATTTTAGACGAGATATTTTCAATTCAACTGCTCGCCTTATGCTTGATATTGCTACCGATGTAATTCCATTAACAGCATACTGTGAACATCCTGATTGTATGAAAGATGCGTTTTATACCTATCGCTATTACTCTATAGATGGAAAGGAGTGTCCAGCTCTCTTTTTTGACCCCCTTATCATTGTAGGGGGAGATACCCATAAAGATGATTCACTAAGTCCAAATTACTGCTCTAGGTGTGATGAACACCATTATCTCCCAGGAAAAGAGTATACGTTCTTTCACTTAAAACCATTAGGTGAAAAGGCTACAAGAGGTGATGAGAAGCCCCTTAGAGAAGAGATGTTCTTGCTAAAGCATGATGTAAAGAAATCTGCCCTCTTTCAACACATAGATCAACGTTATGGAAAGAGGGATGATGGACAAATATTTATGAATGCACTCCTTCCCGGAGCCCTTGCTGAAAAAGCGTTAATTTACCTTTTTTGTGAACAAAACCTCATTCCAGAGGATTTATTAGTTCGCTTTGCTTATGAATTAGAACTCGACAGAGCATATATGACAAAGGTCTTATCTGACAATCTTAGACCTGTAAGTTTCGAGCAACCTTTATTATCACCAAACCTCATCTAAAAAGGTGGGTTTTTTCGTTCTTTGATTTGACAATGATCCCCTTGAGGGCTAGAATATATCATACATGTTTGAATAAGGAAGGAGAGACACATGAAGAAAATTTTATCCGTTTTATCGGTTATACTCATTGTAGGAATCTTATTTGTTTCCTGCGGGAAAAAAGAAGAAGTCGCCAAAGTTGTTACATCTGAGGCCCCCGCTGCCGAAGCAAAAGCTGCAGAGCCAGTAAAAGCTCTGTTAAAAGTTGGTATGGTAACTGATGCAGGTACCATTGATGACAAATCTTTTAACCAAGGAACTTGGGAAGGGATTTTGAAAGCAGAAAAAGAAGGTATTATTACAGCTAAGTATCTAAAACCATCAGGAACTACTGAAGCTGATTACCTTAAAGAAATTGGTAACTTGTATGATGCAGGATATCACTTCATCATTACTCCTGGATTCAAATTTGAAACAGCCATTTTTGAAGCACAAGATAAATGGAAAGATGCTAAGTTTGTTATCCTCGATGGAGAACCTCACTCAGCAGACTACTCAGTATTCCGCATTGAAGATAATGTTGTTGGAGTATACTGGGCAGAACAAGAGAGTGGATTCTTAGCTGGTGTTGCAGCTGCGCTACAAATTAAGAAAGGTGAATTTGGATTTATTGGTGGAATGGAAATTCCAGCAGTACAAAAATTCAACTGGGGATTCCAACAAGGAATCAAATATGCGAATGCTAATCTAGGAACAACTATTGCTCTTAAAGCTGAAAATGTAATTTATCAAGGATCTTTTGATAACGTAGCAGCTGGACAACAAATTGCAGCTAGTATGTATGACAAAGGTGTTAATGTAATCTTTGCAGCAGCTGGTGGAGTTGGTGTTGGTGCTATTAACGAAGCTAAAGCTCGTGCAACAGCTGGTAAGAGTGTATGGATTATTGGTGTTGATGTAGACCAATACCCAGAAGGACTCCTCCCAAATGGAAAATCAATCATTCTTACAAGTGCAATGAAATACTTAGATCGTGCTTCTTATGATATGATTAAAGCAGAACTTGCAGGTACTTTCCCAGGTGGAGAGGTCTTACGACTTAACGCTGCAAATGATGGAATCGGCATTCCTGTAAAAAATCCTAACCTTAGTGATGAAGTACAAGCACAAGTTGCTGCTATGTATCAAAAACTAAAGAGTGGAGAAGTAAAAGTTGCCGACACTCAAGTAGCTGGTTTATTTAAATAAACTGATTTGATTATAGTTATCTATCCAAGGGCCGCCACATAGGCGGCTCTTGTAATCTTAAGTTGTAATTTATGCACAATGTATTGTGCCCTCAAGGAGCTAAAGCCCAATGAGTCATGTAATTGAGATGTTAAACATCCGAAAAGAATTTCCAGGAATTGTTGCTAATGATGATATTACCCTTCAAGTTGAAAAAGGGGAAGTTCATGCAATACTTGGAGAAAATGGTGCTGGGAAATCTACCCTTATGTCAATTTTATTTGGTCTATATCATGCTGATAAGGGGGTAATTAAGGTGCGCGGTAAAGAAGTGAGAATCACAAACCCCAACGATGCAAACGATTTGGGAATTGGGATGGTTCATCAACACTTTCAACTTGTTCAAAACTTTACTGTGACCGAAAATATCATTTTAGGAAAAGAAGGCCATTTTGTTCTCGATAGAAAGGGAGCTGGAAAGAAGATTAAGGCTCTGAGTGAACAATATGGATTAATGATTGATCCTTCTTCTGTTATCGAAGATATTAGTGTAGGAATGCAACAGAGAGTTGAAATTTTAAAGATGCTTTATCGTGATGCTGAAATTCTTATCTTTGATGAACCTACTGCAGTTCTTACCCCTCAAGAAATTGAGGAGTTAATGCAGATTATGAAAAATATGATTAAAGAGGGGAAGTCAGTTCTCCTTATTACCCATAAACTTGATGAAATTAAAGCTGTAGCAAATCGTTGTACCATTATTAGACGAGGGAAGATGATAGGTGTTGTTGATGTCGCTTCCACTAGCCAAGCTGAGATGGCTTCTATGATGGTAGGGCGTCCTGTTAACTTTAAAGTTGATAAAAAACCAATGGAGACAGGTTCTACTGTCTTAGAGATCAACCATCTCAATGTGTTTAATGTGAAAAAATATTTTGCTGTAAAAGATTTTTCTCTTAAGATCGCAAGAGGAGAAATTGTTGGATTAGCTGGTGTTGATGGAAATGGACAAAGTGAACTCATTGAGGCTATTACAGGACTGCGCCCTATAGAGTCTGGTTCTATTAGCTTTAATGGAGAGAAATTTACTCACCTCTCTATTAGGGAGAGAAATGAGGCTGGTCTTGGCCATATCCCAGAAGATAGACAAAAACTAGGCTTAATCATGGACTCTTCCATTAGTGATAATATGGTGATAAAAGAGTACTACAGATCCCCTTTTAGTAAAAATGGTATTCTTGATCAAAAGAAGATTGATGTTCATGCACAAGAAATATGTGATGCTTTTGATGTAAGAAGTGGGGAGGGGATTTTTTCTCATGCTGGAAAACTTTCTGGTGGAAATCAACAAAAGGCTATTGTAGGAAGAGAGATGGTATTAGAACCTGATTTAATTATTGCTGTACAACCTACTAGAGGACTCGATGTTGGTGCTATTGAATATATACATAAGCGTCTTGTGGAACACCGGAATAAAGGGAAATCAGTTCTCCTTGTCTCCTTTGAGCTTGATGAAATATTTAATCTGTCAGACAGAATTGCTGTTATGAATAGCGGTGAGCTTATTGATGTCGTTTTTACTAAAGAGACAAATGAACAAGAAGTTGGTCTTATGATGGCTGGAGTGAAGAATAAGGAGACGGCAAAATGAGTAAAAGAATAAAAAGTAATGCATTTTTAATTGCCATTTCCGCTGTTGTTCTCGGCCTCATCGCAGGTGGGTTGTTAATGATCTCTATAGGAAGTAACCCTTTTGAAGGATTCTATTTCCTCTTTAGAGGAGGCCTGATGAGTACAGAGAGGGTGGGCAATACAATTGCTACTGCCATTACCCTTATGCTTGTCGGTCTTAGTGTAGCCTTTGCTTTCAAAACGGGTCTTTTTAATATTGGAGCTTCAGGGCAGATGTTGATAGGAGGACTTGCTGCTACGATGGTTGCTCACTATATTTTTATCCCACGTCCCCTATATCTTCTCGTAATTATCGTTGCTTCTTTCCTTGCTGGAGCAGTGTGGGGAATTATTCCAGGGTTTTTGAAAGCAAAGTTCAATGTGCATGAAGTTGTTGCAACAATTATGATGAACTGGATAGCCTATTGGTCAATTTTCTATTTTGTTCCAGCTTATCTTAAAGGACCTTCTCTTGAGACTGAATCAAAGTCTATTGCGATTGAACAATCCCTTAGATCCCCATTTCTTACTAAGATTTTTGGAGGTGGCTCCATTAACTTAGGAATTGTGGTTGCTATTGTGTCAGTTATAGTAATTAAATTCATTCTCGACAAAACTACCCTTGGATTTGAATTAAAGGCGGTAGGTTCTAACCGTTATTGTGCTGAGTATGCAGGTATTAAAGTAAATCGGAACGTCATCATTTCAATGATGATAGCAGGTGGACTCGCTGGCTTAGCAGGGATGACTTACTACACAGGGTATTCACGAAACATGCAAATCGGAGTTCTCCCTCAAATGGGCTTTGATGGGATTGCAGTAGCTCTCTTAGGAGCTTCAAACCCTATTGGGGTATTCTTCTCTGCCCTCTTCTTTGGGTTGTTACAATCGGGAAAAGGGTTTATGAATGCGATGACTGATGTCCCCCCTGAAATAGCAGATACCATTATTGCAACTATTATCTATTTTACTGCAACAAGTGTCCTTTTTAGTAAGTTTTGGGATCGTGTTGGTAAGAAAAGTAGGAGACGAAAAGAAGACTCCTCAGCTAAAAAGGAGAGTGTAAAATGAGTAATAATAACAAAACTAAAACAATTTTTGCTAATTACAAAGCTCTCATCATTGTAGTAGCTATTCTTGTTCTCCTTGCCATCTCTTCAATGAACCATCTTGTTCGACTCATTATGCCATATGCTATTGCATATACGATTCCTTTGTTAATCACATCCTTAGGTGGCTTGTATAGTGAACGTAGTGGAGTGACAAACTTAGGGTTAGAAGGGTTGATGCTTGTTGGGTATTTTGCTTCTGCTCTGACAATTAATCTTACTGAACAAGTTGCTTATAGTATTTCTCTCCCTTTAGGGCTCTTAGCAGGAGTTCTTGCTGGGGCTCTTTTCTCTATGCTCCATGCCTTTGCTTCTATTAACTTGAAGGCAGACCAAATTATTAGTGGAACAGCTATAAATATGCTCGCTACGGCTCTTACTGTCTATTTAGCAAGGACGATTGCTGGAAGTGGAAACATTCGGATAATGCTTGGAATTGTGAGACAAGATATTCCTCTTCTTAGTAAAATTCCTGGTATTGGGACTCTCTTCTTTACTCAAACATATTGGTCAACATGGGTTGTTCTTATTATTTGGGGCTTATCATGGTTCTTATTGTATAAAACTTCATTTGGCCTAAGACTCAGAGCATGTGGAGAACATCCTTCTGCTGTTGCCTCAGCTGGTGTAAATGTATACAAGATGCGCTATTTTGGTGTTGGAATGAGTGGAGCTCTTGCTGGGTTAGGTGGAGCAATCATTTTAGTCACCTATAGTGGAGAGTTTAATGGAACAGTCGCTGGTCTTGGATTCCTCTCTATTGCAGCCCTTATTTTTGGACAATGGAAACCTTTAGGAATATTAGGTGCAACATTCTTCTTTGGTACTGCTACTACAATTGCGAACGTCTCACAGGTAATCCCACAATTTGGAGTGATTCCTCCAGTTATCTTTAAAGTATTTCCTTATGTGATAACATTACTTGCCCTTGTGGCATTCTCAAAACGATCGAGTGCCCCTAAGGCTATAGGTCAACCATTCTAAAAGGAGTTACATTGATGACACAGTTAAAAGAAAAGTTAGTTGCTGCCTCAAATTATGTACTATCACAGATAGGAAAAGAGCGAGTCCATATCGGCATGATCTTAGGTTCAGGCCTTGGAGTGATGGCAAAAGAGTTAACAGAGGCGATAACAATTGATTATAAAGATATTCCTCACTTTCCTATCTCTACTGTTCCAGGACATGCAGGGACTCTTGTAACAGGCTATTTAGAGGGAAAGAGGGTTATGGTGATGAACGGGAGGTTCCACTACTATGAAGGGCATAGTATGGATACTCTCGTATTCCCTATTCAAATGATGAAGATGTTAGGGATTAATGATCTTCTTGTTACAAATGCAGCTGGGTGTGTAAATACTTCTTGGTCTCAAGGAGATTTGATGGTGATATCAGATCATATCAAACTTATTGCTGATAATCCTCTTAGAGGAGAGAATGATGACTCCCTAGGGGAGAGGTTTTTTGATATGTCTACTGCCTATTCAAAAGAGCTCCGATTATTGGCTAGTACATGTGCAGCAAAGGTAGGAGTTCCATTAAGGGAAGGGATTTATCAATTCTTCTCAGGCCCCTCTTTTGAAACTCCAGCAGAAGTGAGACT
>SABI01000065.1 GCA_009929055.1 Spirochaetia bacterium
TCGTAGTCCTCTGGAAACATGCACACCCCTTGATGACCCTCGTTATATGGAAGTCTAAAATTGTGATATGCCTCACCTTTTAATCTGGACACCCCAACATTTCTATACATGATAGTTTTTTCCTCACCATTAGGGTGTTTCATTCTGCCTGTTTTTATATCGCTTATTGCTGCTGTAAGATTATCAACTCCCCTCAAAGGGATAACCCTCTCACACGTTGAATCAACAGACTCACAAAAGGCTTGTACTGCCTCTGGGTTATATGAACGGTCTATGCCATTAAAAGCTACACCAAGCTCTAATCCATCTTCTCTGAGGTATCTAAGATTCAAAACCTTGTCTTTGTATTCTCTCCAACAATTAGCACTTAAATCTAAGGTGGTCTTTCCTGATTCTACAGGGAAAACATAGTGTTCGATGCTACGTGAAACACCTCCCCTACACCATCCTTTAATCTCTGTCTCTAGTCGGTCTTTTTGAACATCCGTACCACTTGTGAGAAATAAAACATCTTTTGGGAACGACCCTGCATTGGTATAACGTTTATAAGCGTAATCTTTATTCTTTGCCCATAACATCATTTTGCTAGCGTCTGGACGTGTTGTGTTAGCTTCGTAAGGAAGGGCGAGTATATTGTTATAAAAACTTGTTATATCTGAAAAATCACCTTTTTCTTCTTTGAGTTGAGCTTCAAGATATGTACCTACAGTATCCCTCCAAGAGCGAAAGGGACTGTACAATCCACTAATCCAAAAACCTATCTTTGTAGGGTCTGTTTTCTTTGTGTTTGTTGGAATCCACTTTCCATCTTTTAGTAAATCTGGAAGCAAGTACTCGTCGATTCTTTCTCCTGTTTCTGGAATCTCATACCAAACTTCTTTTACGTTGGTATCCTCTGCTCTCCAATGAAACCCTTTCCACTCTAATTCGAATAACTCCCCGTTAGGAGATGTGAGGAAGTAATGCCTCTTATCAGTATTTTCTAAAAGTGCTAACACTTGAGAATTTTCGTTCGTCGGGGTGGAGGAAACAACAATTTTCTCTCTACCCCGATAAGTGGCTGTTCGTTGTTCTGCAAGAGTTTTTCCGCTTCCTTGTCCTTCAATATTTGGAGGGAAACCATCGTACTCATCAAGCCACACAATGCGACACATAGTAGATTTGAATGAGTTTGCAGCTTCACCACTCGCTCGTTTTAAGAATCCACCAGGGAACTCCTTAAAGTCTGTTGTATTCCCAGAAGATCCTTTTCTTCTTACACCAACTAAATCTTTGAGAAATTTATTATAATCAACCATAGGGTCGATTCTAGTTCTTACAAACTGTTTACCCTCTTTTTCGTTAGGAAAGCCAACGAGCATTGATGTTGGGTCATTCTCTATGTAATAAGCAATTCCATTAAGAATTATTTGTGTTTTTGTTGTTTGTGTTCCTGCCACCATGATTATTTCTCTTGCAGGGGACATTGGAGAACACTCATCCATTATTTCCCTTGCGTAAGGGGTGAGTGACAATCTATATGTTCCTGGTCTTGAAGCTGGTGGTGGTATGTATATATGTCCGTCGCTGTAGTCTGAAATCAATATCCTTGGGTTTGGGCGTAACATAACAGCGAATATGTCTAGTAACTCGCTTCTAGCTTGGATCTCTTTTTTGGTTACTTTATGTTTCTTACCGTTTTTTTTCACCAATTTGATTAGCTTCCATTTCCTTGTTATCTATTCTGTTTTTTATATCATTAAGAACAAAGTGAGATTCTGATGTAATAGATTGCTCAATTTCTTTTTCAAGAAAGACAAACTTATTAGCGTCGATTGTTACTCCGTGAGATGCTAGCCACTTTCTAAAAACACCCATATTCAGCATGGTTAATCTTTGTGGAAGGGAGAGTATCCCTGTTTTTAAGCCATTGAGAGTTGCACCATAGACAGCGATAACATCACTTCTTTCAAGCAGTTCTCCTTTTTCTTTGCGAACTTTTATTTCAGCCCACTCTCTTTTGGCTTTCTTTTCTAGGTAATCTTCATAAGCTCTTGTGTTTCTTTTTGGTGGTTTCCCCACCTCTTCGTCATTAATAATGGTTGAATCCTCATCCAACTCTTCCATAATTTCCATGTCATCTACACGTCCAGTATTTGGAACTTGAGGAACTGATTCCATAGAATTTGTCTTTTTATTATTTGCTCTACCAGTACCAGAAAGAGAATCAGACCTATTACCTTCCCAATCCTCGGCAGCTTGTCTCCAATCAATCCTACCAGAAGCAGTTTCTCTTATTCTTCCACTCTTTACAGCACGAGTGACTTGTGACCTGTTTACACCTAAGTATTCTGCAAGCTCAACTTTTGATATATATTTTTTTTTCGGATTTTCTTTCACATTAACCTCTCTACACATATTTCATGTTCGTTTTCTGATATAAGATATATTTCACCAACATCCTCATCTTCTATTTCTTCTTTATTTTTTGCAGGAAGTTTTATTTGTGGTAGAACATTGTTATCAAAGCAACATCCAATATCCCTAAGATGGTTTATGAGGCTTTTCTGCCCTCTAAATCTTAATTGAGTCATGTCCGTTAAGTCGTGGACTAGATACCAGATTGTCTTTTTCAATAACATCACCTCACTTAAAATACTCAAACTTTATATCACTAACACTAGAATACACCACATATAGCGTATTTACAACTGTATAACTCTTTTATACACCACGAATAGTGTGTCTTAATCACATCTATATTGACTTATAGCAGATTGTAAATGATAATTACTCTATGAGCATATCTATAGCAGACAAACAAATAGAGTTGGATAGAGCGAAAAGTAAATATCTATTATTCTCTGACGCAGAGGATCGTGTTGTTCGTGGTGGTCAATCTATGACCATAGACGACGGTGATATGAGGCGTACAGTTTCCCGTGTCGATGTTAAGTGGCTGTCTGAAAGAACTTCTTATTGGAAGAACGAGGTGTTCAGACTCACAAAAGAAATTGAAAACATGGGAAGAAAAGGCAGAAGTGGTATATATGTGAGGTTGTCCTAATGGGAGAGTTTAAGAAACAAACAGAGTCAATATACAATCGTTCTGACGATAACAAAAAGGCTTCAAATTTTCGTGCAAGTTACCCTCTCAACCCCGATGCTATAGTAAATCCATTTACTCTAAAAGCGTCAAAAGACGAGGCGTTAAAACTTTCATCCGAGAACGCTATTGGAAGTGGTCTTGTAAGGGCTATGGTGGATGGTACTATTGGTGCAGGGTTAACTCCACAATCAACAATCAGTTCAAATATCCTTAATGTAAATAAAAAGAAAATATCGAAAAACGCGCAAATTATAGAAGAGTATTGGAATCTATGGGCTTCTTCAAAAAGTGCATGTGATTATATGGGTGAACAGACTCTTGGAGAGATGGTTCGTACAGCCGCTTTTAATGCGTACTCGACTGGTGATGTTCTCCAATTCATTGGCATCCATAAATGGCAAGGTGTTTATGTCCCTGTTGTCCGTTTTTATGACGGGAGAAGCGTCTCTAATAAAGATGGGATGTCATCTACTAATGAGGTTGTTTCTGGTGTCCATCTTGACAAAAAAGGTCGTGTGACAGGGTATACAATCAAGACCGAAAAAACGGCTCTTGATTATGAATTTCAAGATGTAAAAAGGTATGTAAAGTATCCTGATTCTCAACTCGACAGATTGCAATACAACCTTATTCTAACAGGTAAAATACAACCAAACCAAAAACGAGGCAGACCTCTAGTTCTTCCTGCAATGAACGACATTATCATGTTGGGCAAGTTTAATGAGGCGGAAGTTGTTAAAGCTGTTATTCATTCTTATATAACCGTTTTTGTTGAAATTGATAAAGACATGGCAAAGCAAAACTTAGACACAACCACAAACGGCGATGCTTTTCTTGGTCAAGCCTATGATGACAAAAAAGCAGGAGAGTCGGGAACTCTCGACAACCCTATTACTATGGGACCAGGTTATATACAAAGACTCCTTCCTGGTGAAAAAGCAACCCTCCCTGAAAGTAAAAGCCCTGTTGCTGATTTTTGGAAATTTATGGAAGGTCAGTTAAAGATGATTTGTATGAGTACAGGTCAACCATACGAAGTTGTTCTCCAAGTATTTAATTCCAATTACAGCGCCTCTCAAGCCGCAATTCAAGCGGCAGCAAGAGGGTGGGATATTGAGCGCAGAAGTTTTGCTATGCAAGCTATGCAACCAATATATGAACTCATGGTGTCTTTGTTGGTGTATCAAGGAATAATTAATTGCCCAGGATATGCAGACAACCCATTCATTAGAGCTGCTTGGAATAACGCAAACTGGTATGGCCCAGTAGTTCTTTCAATTGACCCTGTTAAAAACGCAACAGCGGCAACACTTAGACTAAACAACATGACTTCTACTTATGAAAAAGAGTGCAGGATACTCGGAGAGGACTTTGATAAGTTAGTTGAAAGAAGAAGTGAGGAGGATGAGTTGTTGAGAAGTCTTGGCCTTATTCCAAACTTAACAGTTGATAAGAAGAACGTCACTCCTGGTGAAGATGGAGAAAAAGGGGACAAGGATGAGTAAACGTGTAGTTTGGGCTATGTTGCCAGATAGTGAGCCAAGTCAAAAGCAAATAGAGCAGATGGTGAAAGATTACAAAGAACAAAAATCTGCAACGGCAAACAAT
Organism: Spirochaetia bacterium; assembly: GCA_009929055.1. Lineage (GTDB taxonomy): Bacteria > Spirochaetota > Spirochaetia > Sphaerochaetales > Sphaerochaetaceae > SABI01. The sequence goes on from SABI01000065.1 coordinate 4,697, forward strand.
AGCAACTTATTAACTGGGAGATTCCTCTCTAGGTATTATGGAAGAGTTACTAATAAAGATATTGGAATTCTCTCGATAGCAGGTGGGCTGTATTCCGAACCTAGTTGGTGTGGAAATGACTATAAAGAGATAGCTCTATCACTAGAGCAACTTGAGCAGGATGAAGATGTTAAACAAATCCTTATAGATATCAATAGTCCTGGAGGAAGTGTTTCTGGACTTATAGAACTTTGTTCACTTATTAAAAATTGTAGTAAACCTACTCACGCATATATTGAGGGCATGGGGGCAAGTGCCGCTTATGGTATTGCCACAGCCGTTTCAGGAAAGATATTCACAACTCTTTCAAGTGAAGTGGGTTCTGTTGGGGTTATGGGTGTTTACTATGACGACACTAAATTCTATGAAGATCGAGGTACGAAAATACTTAGATTTTTCTCTAAAAACTCAAAGAAAAAAAACCTAAACCCTACGACAGAAGAAGGTGAACAAGAAGTACAAAAAGACCTTGATGAAACTGAAGATCTCTTTGTTGGGATGATTGCGTCTAATAGGGGGTTGGGTCATGAAGAAGTAATAAGCAAATTTGGACAAGGCCTTTTGTTCCGTGGAAAAGAAGCTATGGAAAGAGGTTTGGTGGATGTGATAGTTGAAAACATTGACGCTTGCGTCAATTTAATTAAGTCCTCAGAAGAGGACGAGGGAGAAGGTATGGCAGAGCAAATTAAAAGTATTGATGCTTTAACCACCGCCTACCCAGAGTTAGTTACTCAGATTAAGAGTGACGAACGGACGGCAGGCGTTGAGGAAGGCAGGAAGGATGAACGTGCTCGAGTAGGTGCTCTTGTTGCTTTAACAAAGTATACAAGCGACATGTCTATTATTTCGAGTGCAATCAAAGAGGGCAAGACTGCTGATGTGGTTATGTCTGAAATCCTTGAAGCACAATTGACCGACGTTGAAAAAAAGAAAAAAGAGGCGTTGGTAAACCTAGAAAAGGCAGCTGGTGAAACTGAGAAAAACTCAGTTAAAACGGTGCCTTTATCAAGCGATGGGCTTTTATCTGATGATAAAGAAGCAAGAGAAAAATCAGACAGAATGGCTGAAAACATTAAAGGGAGTAAATAATGTCAATAAACATTACTCATAAGCAATTCATACTTGGCGATTATCGCACCGCCGTTATGAAGTTGGGAGCAACGGTTTCTCTTTTATTGGCTAACACCATTTTAGGGAAAAAAATGATTAGTGCTGGAACAGTAGCTCCTGATGGAGCAGGGACTTCTAGTGCTAACACAGGAACAGGGACGTTAGTACTTAATGCTACTACCCCTCTATTGGTTGGAGCAAAAGCAGGAACTTATACTGCAAAATGTACTACAGCCGCAACATCAACTCCGACAGATGCCATTTTTACGGTTTATGACCCATCAGGTGTATCTATTGGGACAACCGATGCAGGAGTTAGTGGTAATACGTTTGCCAAACAAATTAAATTTGTAGTTACCGACAAAGCTACAGCAGGCGATGAAGTAGCCTTTGTTGTAGGCGATGGATTTGCTATTCCTGTTGTAAGCCTTGGTGCTGATGGTGAATTGGCTGTATGGAATCCAGATGCTATAGACGGCTCACAAATTCCCTACGCAATACTTGCAGAAGATGCTCCTATTAATGTAGCAACTCAAAACATATCTGTATTTATTGAGGGAACTTTTAACGCTGATGAGGCGGTTGTCTCAGATGGTGTTGCTGTAAAACAGGCTTTTGACAGCCTTAGAGAGAAGGGAATCTTTTTGATTCATCAAGCAGATAACGGGCGCTATGCAGCCTATGAAGCATAAGGAGATAAATTATGCCAGATTATAACGATGCTTTTACGTACGGTGTCCGTAAAATACAAAAATCAATCGAAACGGTACGTCCTGTTGTTGCTTTTTTTAAGGACAGATACTTTAGTAACTTGATTGAAAGTGAACTTGAAACTGTTTCAATAGAGACTAAACGTGGCAATAGAATCATACTTCCTAGCGTGAGACGAAATGACTCTGCTATTAAGATTGGCTCTGTTGCTCCTCATCAAGTTAACACCTACACACCACCTTACAACTTCCTTGAGGCCTCAGCCACGATAAGTGACGCTAATAAGAGAGTATTTGGTGAACCTGTAGAAACCCCTTATTCAAAAGCAGACAGGATGCAAGTAATTATTGCAGAACGTTTGAATGAAGGAATGAGAGGGCCTCTCTTGCTCAACGAAGAAGCACAATGCTCACAGATTATCAAGACAGGTAAAGTTACCCCAAAAGGGTACACGGTAAATGGGGACCTTTTCAACTTCCCAGAAATTGACTTCAATGTTGATGCAGACCTTGTCGGTGGAGCGTTAAATTCCCTTTGGACAACTAGTTCAGATATCATCAAAGAAATACAGACAATTTGTATTGCTGTTTTCAAAAAAACAGGGAGAATGCCTACTGAAATGGTTGTTGGTTCAAGAACTCTTGCTGTAATGCTTGGTGCTTCAAAATTTACCTCAGCATTAGACAACCGAAGAATTGAAGGGAACATGATTCGTGCTTCACAGTATGCAGGGTATCCTGGTGTATCTGTAAATGGAACAGTCAACGTTCCTATGGTTGGTGATTTAATGATTCTCAGCTATGTCAATGACTATCAATATAGTGGTGGTGATGCTGTAGACATGATTGATGCAAACGGTCTACTTCTCACAACTCCTGGTTGGGGAACAATGGCTTATGCAGGATTGTATGATCAGGTTGGTGGATATCCTACTATGGTAGCAGGAAAGAACTTGGTTCACGCTGTTCAGGGTGATGTTTCCAACCACTTTGTATACAAAGCTTTTATGCAGACTGCGTCTCTTGCAATACCAACAACTCTTGATGCTTGGTACTACAAAACAGTTGTAGCGTAAGGAAGATGAGATGAGCGTGCTTGATGATTTCGATGAAGAAATGAACTTTAACGTCTCTAATGGTGAATTCTCACAAAGCTTTACCATTATGTATGGGACGGTTCAAATCCCTTTATCTGGAATTGCAAGTAACGCATGGAAGAGAGAAGAGAAGGATGGTAGGCTCGACCCTGCAAGTCCAATGCTTATTCCTAGTGTTGTAGTTCCTTTGGTAACTCTTAGGGGCTATGGCATAACAGTTGATAAGTATAAGTCTTTGAAGGTGTCTGTAGGTGGGTATGAATATGGTGTTGTTAGTTATGAAGATACCAACCCTGTTAGGTTGTTTCTGAAATCAGACAGTACATCTGAACCAGAACCAGAACCAGAGGGTGGAGGAGACGTAGAACCAACTCCCGAACCAGAACCAGAGCCAGAACCAGAACCAGAGCCATAATGGAGTATTGTAAATGCAACCACTAATGCAAGTCAAAATAGCAGGAACAGATACAATTATATTAGCCTTAGACAGAGCAAGAGACCCTATGGGGCCTGTTGGTAAAACTGGAATAAGGCTAGTAGGAAATCTTGCTGCTGCTGGACGAGGCGTGCTAATGGATTCATTCACAAACCATTCAGGCCCAAGCTCTCTTTTGTATAACAACATGGATTCTAGGAGCAAGAAAAACAAGCCTAGTATGAGCAGAGGAGCTTCTGGTTATTACATAATTGACTCTATTGGTAGACGAAGAAGGCTTATTCAGATTTCTCTAAAGAATCGTGGTGGATTTAGAAAGGAAGCACATCTTTCATCATTTCCTATGAATTTGTGGGAGAGGCGAAAAGATGGAAGGGGTAAATGGATTATGACCGTAAAACTTGCTCCTTTAGTGGCTTCAAAAGGGCCTAAGTATATCGCTATTGCAGAGGCAGAATTAGCCGCTGAAATGGAAAAATTGATGAGGAAAGGGAAATGAGTATAGATGTAAAAACCCCTGTTCATTCAGAGGTCTTAAAAGTGTATTACTCACTAAAGGATTCGTCCACAAAATTAATTCACCCCGAATTTAAGGCTTACCTAGAGGCTTATGGGCTAAGTTCTGATATTAACAACATCAAGTTTGGTCTTACTGATCAACAAACTCCAGAAGGGAACTCACGCAATATTGGTGTATATGTTAATGGCGACAATATGTATGACGGCGACGAAGAGGGGAACTCTTCTTTTGCTGTAGTTGTTGACTTTTTATTAAGAAATAGCGATTCGACAACATATTTGAAGTATGGAGACTGTTTGACTAATTATCTAAACAATCTTTCAGTCGGACTATACAGATGGGTGCAAGGAGTTAGTTACTCTCTTGTAAGTAGTGGAACAAATGTGCGGGTAACTGCACTTATGATTATTATGCTTGAGCCAGTCACAGATGGTGACTACGCATAGCATTGGAGGAATTTATGGGAACTAAAACATTAGGTAACCACGCTTTGGCATATTTATTGACAAAGGGTGAAGAAATGACAACAGGCACTCTCACAGTAGGGGTTTGGTATTATGTAAAAGCTAAAGCTACATCGGAGTCGGTTCTCCCTGTAGATATAGGGCTACCTTTCCCTGCGGCAACAGCTTTAGTCCTCGCTACTGGTGATAAGGTATTACCTCTCACAAAAAAAATGCTTGGTTTTGCACGTGGTAAAAATCTTAGTAACAGTAAAAACGTTCAAGATTCTACAACCGATAGTGACGAAGGACAGCAAAGCAATCTCTCTGATGGGGTTATCGCAACAAGTGGGTCTATCTCTGGATACAACGAAATTCCAGCGGCAAATAGTGCCCAACTAGATATTATTGCTATGTTTACTCCTGTGTTGAGTGATGTTACTGGAACAATCTCTGTCAAAGAAGTGACAACTCCTATTTGTTTACTCATGCTTGATTGGACTGCACGAAGATTGAAAGCGTCGGGCCCCTCAGCGGGAGATGTTGCTGAAATTGACATCCTTCCTGTTATTTTTACATCAAAGAATACAGACAGCGACCACGGCTCTGTTAAAGGGTTTAACTGTGATTTCACAGCGACAGCTTCAGACGACGATGGGTGTAAAAAGGCTCATTACATTGGTACTTACTACTTCCCTTCAACACCATAAAAGTGAGAGGTGAACAAATTGATTAAGGGGCTGTTATTTTACAGCCCAATTTTATAAGGAGTTTTTAGATGAGCAATATACAACTTGGTGCAAAATTGATCGCAGACCCTAGCAAAGCAGATGCAGGGCTTAAATATGAATTTATCCCAGATGTTAACGTTCCTGATGCCAAAGGAAATAAAGTAAGTAATTTATCACTTGGTAAAGAAGGTGGAATCTGGTTTGTAAAAAAACACTTAACAAGTGGAGATAAATCAAAACTTAATATGAGAGTGAACAGGGATTCTAGCATGTCAATTCCTATGACAGAAACATGGCAAAGGACAGTTCTTGAAATTCATGGACTTTATAACGGAGACAAGGAAGTTACCCCAGATGACGTGAGAAACGCTGTTGGCTCAACCCTTGCCGACGCACTTCTTGTAGAGAATTATCACGACAGTTTTAATAGGTCTGAATTAACAGAGGATGAGGTAAAAAACTAATATGCGGCTACCAGGCAAGCCGCCAAAAGTTGTTCGGGAGAGAGAAGAGTTGGATGGAAACTCTTGCTCTCCAAGACATGGGAGTTGCTCCAACATTATTGCCTGGATATGAAGATCCCGTCACACAGAAGAAAGAGTGGGAACATCCTACTCAAGAAGAAATAGACGAGATGCAAACACCTTTTCTCTCAAAATCCATTTCCTTGTGGATGACTATTAAGAGATGGGGGTTACCAAGCGGAGGTCATGGGTGGCTAGACAACGAAAGGGCTACCACGATGGATATTATCAATATCCTAGAGACGGAATCTATCCGTTACGACAATTGGGAGATGAAGCACCGAGATGAGCTTCCCGATGATGAGGATGAATAATTATGGCACAAAAGATACAGCTAGTTATAGAAACAGATGCTCACATGGAGGGCATGGAGAAGGCTCAAAGGAATTTAGAACAACTTGGTGTCGCTGGCCAAAATGCTAATAAAATATTCAAGACATCGGGGAATCTTGACGCTTATAATGAAGCAATAAAAAGAATCTACCACACGACAGGGAACACTAAAGACCAAGTAAAAGCGGCAACGTCCGCTTTCTCTGCATATCATAAGGCAATGACTGTAGCTCAAGAAAGACTTGGTAAAGGACTTTCTTTTGGGATTTTATCAGATGACGGCCTCTCAACTAGGCTTACTAAAGATATCAAAGAAATAGGTAGTTATCTCTCAAGAACTATGAACGATGTTCAAATGGACACCGATAACTACCGAAAGAGTCTTACTAGAGATATGCC
>SABI01000381.1 GCA_009929055.1 Spirochaetia bacterium
GTAAAGGACACTTTTGAAAGAGAGCTCAGTGGTGAGTTGTATCTTTCGAGAGTTACAAGTCCTTTGTTTGTCGCTAAAGGTTCTGGAATCAATGATGATTTAAATGGAATAGAAAGACCAGTCTCTTTTCAAGTGATGAATATGAACAATCTCGATATGGAAATTGTCCACTCTCTTGCTAAATGGAAACGAATGGCCCTAGCCGATTATTCTTTTGATAAAGGGACGGGGTTATATACTGATATGAATGCTATCAGACCAGATGATGATATTGATCAAATTCACTCAATCTATGTAGACCAGTGGGACTGGGAATATGTGATGAGGGATGGTATGAGAAATCTTGATTTCTTAAAACTTGTAGTGAATAAAATTTATAACGCCCTAAAAAGAACAGAATTCCTTATTGGGGAGTTATTCCCTCAATGTGTCCCTTCCTTACCACAGGAAATTACATTTATCCACTCAGAAGATGCGTTAAAGCTTTATCCTGAACTAGATCCAGTTCAAAGAGAGAAACTTTTAGCAGAAAAATATGGGGCTATCTTTATTATTGGAATTGGAAAAGAGTTAGAAGATGGTATTAAGCATGGTGGCAGAGCTCCAGATTATGATGATTGGAGTACTCCAACAGGAGATGGTAAATACGGGTTAAATGGTGATATCATCGTATGGGATGCTGTTCGTAATGATTCTATTGAACTCTCTTCTATGGGAATAAGGGTTGATGAAGAGACTCTTCTCAGGCAGCTCGCCCTTACAAAGAAAGAAGAGAGAAAAGATCTCTATTGGCACGCACGCCTCCTCAATGGGGAATTTCCTCAAACTGTAGGGGGTGGAATAGGTCAATCGAGAATTTGTATGCTCCTCTTAAAAAAAGCTCACATTGGAGAAGTTCAAGCTTCTGTGTGGCCTAAGGAAATTCATGACCAAGCAAAAGCACATCAGGTTACATTATTATAATTGACCTAAGGCATTCACTTCTCTTACACTAAAGTCATTATTTGGCTGTTAGGGGGAAGATGGATGCCTATTTTTAATTTTGGTTCAACTAATATCGATATGGTATGTAAAGTTGACCATATTGTCCTTCCTGGTGAAACTATTAATAGTTCATCCTTTGCACGATCTGTCGGCGGTAAAGGGGCTAATCAGTCAGTTGGAGCCTCTTACGCTGGTGGAGTAAAAGTATTTCATGTGGGTAAAATTGGTTCCGATGGTCTCTTTATAAAAGATGTGTTACACGAAAAAGGTGTTGATACGACTTTTTTAAGAGTTGGAGAAACTCCTACAGGTCTTGCCCTTATCCAAGTGAGCAGCGATGGACAAAATTCTATTGTATTATTTGGTGGAAGCAATAAAGAATTCACTTCTCTTGAAATAGAAGAGACTCTTTCATTTGCCAAGAAAGGCGACTGGGTTCTTATTACCAATGAAATTAATTGTTTATCATCTATTATCACAAAAGCCTATTCAAAAGGGTTAAAGATTTGTTTTAATCCTGCCCCTTTTGAAAAGAGTGTAAAACATTTGCCATTAGAGTTATTAGATGTATTAGTTCTCAATGAAGTAGAAGCAGAAGGTTTAACTTCTTCTAAAGATCCTTATGTATCAATAGAAAAACTCTCTTCTATCTACAAAAAGGCTGAAATAATAATTACACTAGGCAAAAATGGGGTGATGCATAAGAAATGGGGCTCTTTACTTACCACCTATGGTGTGTGGCGTGTCCCTGTAGTTGATACAACGGCAGCAGGAGATTGTTTTATTGGCACCTATATTGCATATAGGAGTAAAAATAGTTCTGTAAAAGAGTCTTTAGAGAAAGCAAGTATTGCTAGTAGCATTACGGTAATGAGGAAAGGAGCCATAGCATCAATTCCCTCTTATAATGAATTTACTCTTATTACAGATTACCAATATATTCCATTTAATTTACGTAATCAGGAATAAAACCACGGTTTTCAAATACTTTTCTCTGTTGAACGTTGAGTATATTTTTACACATTCTAATCGATTTTGGGGTTACTTCAATAAGTTCATCATCTCGTATAAGGCGTATTGCTTGTTCAAGGGTTACTGCAGATATTGGAGTGAGGGTAACAGCTTCATCT
>SABI01000382.1 GCA_009929055.1 Spirochaetia bacterium
GTTGTTATGAGGGGGAAATAATACTATATGGATGTTGTGAAACTTAATGGGGTAATAAAACCATACCTTTGGGGAGACTCATATTTTATTTCAAATTTACTTGGACATAATAGGAAGAAATCTTCTCAACCACAAGGAGAACTCTGGATAGGGACTCATGAAGCAGGAGAAGCAACTCTTGTGATAGATGAAACTCCACTCAAAGAATATCTATCTACCAATTCAGATGAGGTTTTAGGTTCTTCTCATATACAGAGATTTGGGAAAGATCTCCCTTTTTTGTTAAAAGTACTAGCTATTAAAAATCCTCTCTCTCTTCAAGTTCATCCAAATAAAGAACAAGCAGAGAAGGGATACGCTAGAGAAAGAGAGATGCGAGCTTTAGGGAACCCATCACAATTAAATTACAGCGATGATAGGCAAAAAGATGAAGTTCTTTTTGCCCTCACCCCGGTTACAGCAATGGTTGGCTTTAGAGATATAAAGTCTATATTAGAAGATCTCTCTGCTATAATAGGGGAGCATTTCAATCTTTTTTCTACACTCTCTACAAGTGAAGAGTTTTTTAAAGTTCTATTGAATATAGATGAATCTATTAAAAGAGAGATGTTAAAGGATTTAGAAGCATATGTAAGTATCACTAAGGAAGTAGAGCCCTCTCTATTTCTCAATAGTAGAGAGATAGCCCTTAGAGCCCTCTCTCTTTACCCTGAAGATATTATGTGTTTTGCCCCATTCTTCTTGAATGTAGTTCACTTAGATATTGGCCAAGCAATCCACGTAAAACCCACAACACTACATGCCTACGTATATGGGCATGGTGTTGAGTTGATGAGTAGTTCAGATAATGTTCTTCGTGGTGGACTAACAAACAAAAAAGTCGATGTAAAAGAGCTCCTCTCTACGTTATCTTTTAGTGAAGAAAGAATAGAAAAAGTGACAAAGCGAAACGTAAGTGATTATATGTATACCCTAAACGTTGAATCTAAGGAATTTGTCTTCTCTTACGTTGAAAAAGGGATGAGTGAAGGAGAAAACCACGATACACTAGAGATAGCTTTGGTGATTGAAGGAAATGGAAAGATGAAGTGGAATCAAAAAGAGATAAGATATTCTAAAGGTGATATTCTTCTTATCCCCTCCACTATTGATTTCTATACAATACAAAACAGTGGGTTAGTGATACTTGCCTCTGTTCCAAAAGAGAATAAATAATGAAATATGTTGCCCTAGATTTTGAAACAGCAAATAACGAACCTATTAGTGCCTGCTCTGTAGGACTTGCAAAAGTAGAAAATGGAGTAGTACTCGACACCTACTATTCACTCATTAATCCCCCCTCTTCCTATTTCTCTCCAGCTAATATAGGGATTCATGGCATTCATCCAAGAGATGTTATCAATGCACCAACCTTTGATTCCATTTGGCCAGATATTCTCCTCTTTATTGATAATAACCTTGTTATTGCCCATAACGCCCCTTTCGATATTGGCATAGTGAAAGCAATGCTCTCGTTCTATTCAATTCCCATTCCTCCGCTACACTACGCTGATACAGTAAGGATTGCTCGAAAAGTCTTCCCCCAACTACCAAACCACAAACTCACCTCTTTAAGTGCCTACTTTGGGTTTGTCTATAGAGCTCACCATGCCCTCGATGATGCTATAAACTGTGCAAAACTATTTCATACTTCTTGTCCTTTAGAAGATGAACAAGCAGTTATTGATTTCTATTATGCCCTCGATATTAGGTTTAATAAGATGAGTGGAGGATACGCTCCTTTAGTTGCCCAAAAGAGAGAAGAAGAATCATTAGGTCTCTTTTAAATCAACACTATTTCTCTATTATGGCGAAATAAGCTTTTATTTCGTAATATATTAGATTATAATTACATGTGAATAATTCGTGGTCATATTCTTGCTAAGTTGAACTTTGTTATAAAAAAAATCATTAACTATTCAAATAAATTTTTATGTATACGTCCAAATTAGGGATGTCTTATCATTAAGAATTTAGCTAAATAGCATATTTAGATGCTATGTATGCTATAAATAAAGAAAATAAGCACCTAGAGATAGATAATCAAAAAAATAAAAAAACTGTTATCACATAT
>SABI01000383.1 GCA_009929055.1 Spirochaetia bacterium
CAAGAAGGGAAAGATCCTTATGAAGTACACATTAATCGCGTAACAACAGATGTTCTTCCGCTTATAGACCTTTTGGTAATAAAAAATAAACAAGTAAAAGAAGAAGAACAATAATTTACTTTATATAAAATAAGCCTCTTAAAAGAGGAGAGTTTCTTTACGAGACATGTGGTTGGGTAAGATTGACTAGTTCAGATGTAGTTATTGATTCAAGCTTAAATTAAATAAAATTATTATGAGTATTTTTAGTGTTTTAAAAAACTTAGTTGTCAGAAAACCAAAAGAGATTATAGTTGAAACTAAATATAACGGGTACAACGTATTTAGTCAAAGTGTTGCTGACACAATGGTTCAGCTTGGTAACTATAAACCAGGTACTCTTTATTCTAAAGAGATTTCTGGTATGACCACTGAAACAAAGACATACTATAAAAACCCTGAGTTGACTATGATAGCAATGCCTGGTTACTATTCAGTAGGTACAAAGGAGGGTGGTATCACACAAAGAATCGTTCTTGATAGTAAAGGGATGACTTTTAAAACAAAATAGAAAATAGCAAAAGTACAAGGACTTTTAGTAGAAAAACCTCTCTTGAACTTAATCTTGAGAGGTTTTTATGTAAAGAGGTTAAGAAAAGTATATTGGAGTTATTTTAAAGTTTTATCTTAAGTGAAATCTAGAAAGGGAGTCTTTTACTTACTCTTAGAGCCAAACCCAAGTTCAAGGGGGTTTTCCCTTTCCCATAAAATAAACTTAATTTGTTTCTTTAGAACAGGACTTAGTTCTTTAATATTGTCAAGTACCCAATTGAGATAATTGTCTGGAGCTTTATCTAAGTCCATTCCCTTATAAGTTCCAAAGGGCATAGTATAGGGGAAGTTTATCATGTGAATAGGGACTGAGGTTACTAGCTTCTTTCTGTTCACCATCTCCCATTGTCCTGTAGCATCAGTCATCCTGAGATCTTCCACCCTTCCAAATCTTAGATAGTTCCCACCTAAGTCATAGATAATACAATCTTTCTTAAGAGGGTGAATTCTAGTCCCCCTACCAATTATTTGGTAATAGTTAGTAAGAGAGGCTGTAGCATACCCAAGAATAATAGCATCAATTCCAGGATAATCAAACCCTACAGATAGAATTCTTACATTAAAGAGCTTATTAAGTTTCCCTTCACAAAAAGCAGTGATAGTCTCTCTCCTCTCTGAGTCTTTCATTCCACTGTAAACAACTCCGCCACCCATTTTCTTTTGCATTTGGATAGCAAGTTCAATGCTTGGAACGAAAACCAGTATATGACTCCGTTTATACTCCTTTTCACAGAGATTAACAGCCCTCTCAATTCTTTCTTTTATATTATTTTCTTTAATGGTTAGTTCTATAGAAGAGTCTGTAAAGTCAGCTTTTGTGGAGTTATATTCAAGAAAAGTTTCATTGATATTTTCATACTCATATCGAAGAGGACTCCAGTAGTTTAGTTTAACCATTTCTTGAATCTGAGAAACGTGAATGATTTTCTTAAAGAAGGTACTTGTCTTCCCTCTATTAGTTAGACAGACTAGTTTAGAGAACTCCATTCCATTCATATCAGTATTAGTTTGGAGTTTAAAGGGAGTAGCAGTTACACCAAGTACATGTCTGGGCTTAAGATCTTTGATGAACTTCATTAACATACCTGTATCTTCTCTAGGGTACATATGAGCTTCATCAATTAAAACATTCTTATAACCTAAGTTTCTTAACTCATCTCCCATCTTCTTCACAGATCCAATTGTAACAAAGGTTACATCACTTAAAATTCTTGTATCAAAGGAAGCTGAATAGATACCTACATTATTAAGTGTACCACAGAGGTCAAAGTACTTATTAAAGTTTTGTTCAAGAAGCTCTTTTGAAGGTTGAATCACTAGAATCTTTTCTTTGAGTTCATGTGCTACCCAACCAATTAGAATTGACTTACCCCAAGCAGTAGGGAGAACCATTAAGCTTGGTACCGACTTTTTCTGTTGGAAGAATTCTTTTGCCTTTCTTATAGGCAATTTCTGATTACTTCTTAACTCTATCATTCTCTAACTACTATATTCATCATACCCATTATAC
>SABI01000384.1 GCA_009929055.1 Spirochaetia bacterium
TAAAAAAATGAAAGATTTTAAAGCAAGGGCAGCAGCCCTTAAAGAAAAATTTGCAGGTCAAGTTTCAGACAGTTATCTGAAAAAGGCGGAAACGCCAGGATTAGAAACAAATAACCTACCAAAGTCAGGCAGGTTCGGTGAACCCTACGTTAGTGGGGAGAAAACCGAGAAAGCCGATTATAGGCATATTCGGTTGTCTGTAATTGATGAAACCGGAAAAACAGTTCCAGGGATGAGTGTTTCTTTGTCAAATATCAAAGGTACGGCTGCCTTTGGTAAGGATATTTCTTTCGGGATAATCCGCAAGGAAGGCTCCGACTATAATGGGAAGCTGTACCTAAAAGGCACAGCCATTAATCCACATTTTGTCAGCCCATCACCACTGGATGTGGTGGCTATGCTGGAAGGTGCAAAGTTTACCAGTAACAAAAAAACAGGGAAAGTCTTACCATTCCTTGAGGGGGGCTATGACAACGAAGAAGCTGCAAGGGAAAAAATCATTTCAAAGGATTTTTTCCAGATTGATATAGAAGAAGAAGAATAGCGAAAGCTATTCTTCTTTTTTTGGCTTTGCCAATGAGTATAACTAATACACTAATTAGTAAATACACAGAGGCAAAGCCAATCTTTCTACTAAAAGTATAAACTCAAAATAAAATATTATGATACAATTTGATAGAGACTGTACAACTCCATTAGCAGAAAGGTTACTGAGATTGTACTCAGAGTATGTAGAAGGAAACATTGAACCTTCCATAATTGAGTATAAAAAACTCATACCAAATGCTACAGAAAAAGATTTAGTGTATCTTATGTATCGAACTCCATTTGAGTCTCAATCAATAGGATTGTATGATAAGTTAACTGCAATCATTGGGGTAGATAATATTCCTCCTGAAGTAAGGGTTAAGATAGAGATAGACAGAGTTTTTCTTGCTAATCTTTACAGGTAATGGAAACAAAAACTATACTTGGAGTATTCAGTGGAAATGTAATAACAGATATTGAAACTGGAGAAGAGTTTGAGTGTATTACTTATGGTAGTGTGAGAAAAATAATTGATGAAAAGCTAGGATTTTATAATCTTCGTTATGAAGAAGCTATAGATTCCTGGATAGTCTATCAGTATATACTAATAGAGGATGAATAAAGCAATATACATTTGTCCTGTATGTGGCAGTAAAGGGAAGGCTCCAGGAGTATTCCTTTGCCATTGTTTTAATCCTGTGCTAACAGGTTTAATAATAGTAAATAATAAAACCTACATATTCAGAAATGATGTGGGTAATTTTGGTGAAATCTGGGCATGGGACATCCATGATTCTCAGACTACACACAAATGGAATAAGCTTCCAAAAGGAGGAGAGATACATCTATTCGATATAGATAATCCTCCTGCTACAGTGGGGTACATTCCAGCATTAGAGTGAGTTTCTTGAAAGCATTGGGATATATTGATTGGGTATACCAGTGTATTTAAATAGCTACCAATCATTGTAAAGAGTAGACTTGATTAGAAAATGAGTAGAGGCATAGTGGGGCGCTTGTATACAAAGCTATGTCTCTTATTCTAATAGTGATTGAATTTACAAAAATAGAGGTGTAAGATAGGTAGAAAATATAATCTTATGGGGAATAAGGCAGTTGATGTTTTTAAAACAAATATTGCCTGTTGAGAGAGGGAGAAATGTCTTTTTCCCCTCTCCCACCCTCTTTATTTCTCTTACCCATCTCAAACTCAACCCTCCGCAAAAAAAGCTCTCTACATTAAAAAACCAATAAATACTTATGAAAAAATTTAAAAAACCTACACCTAAATCCCAAGCAATTTCTGACATGAAGGCTCTTAACATAAGAACTTCTGTCCTCAGTCAACAAAGAAATATATTAAATCAGCCTATCATAACCCATCGACTTGGTTTATTCGGGCTGAATTGAATATGGTGATAATACCTTGTCAAAAGTAGAAACACCAAAGATAGTTTGACACGCTATCTGTGCTCAGAAACCCTTTTTAGCCGAAGGTAAGGAAAGGAGAATTAGTGCATTAATTCTTCCTTTTCAATAATAAATATGTATAAAAGAAAAGAAGTTGAAAA
>SABI01000385.1 GCA_009929055.1 Spirochaetia bacterium
CTTCTCAGGGAAGACACTGGAGATTGGTAAGATGCTTGGACTTCCTAATGTAGAAGCAATCTATCCTGGGGAATTAGTTACTATATTTGGTAGTACTGGTATGAATAAAACAACACTTGCACAGAACTTCATAATGGGATATGATTTCGTTAACGATGTCATAAGGACAGATCTACAGATTCATACTCTATTCTTATCACTAGAATTAGCTGACTGGAATATGACAAGAAGGAATATGCAGATAGCACTGGGACTAGAGAAGAATGAGATTAATAATGCTATCATCAATGATAAGACTGGAGCTCTAAAGCGTAAAGCAAAGACTCTCTTAGATCACATTAAGATAGTAACAGTTCCTCCTAGTATAGATCAGATAGAAAGAATGATAAAAGAAACTATGCCTAAGGTTGTAGTAATAGACTACATAGATTTGATAGAAGGAGAAGGCTTTAATGAGCATGACAAGATTAAACGAATCTGTCATAAGCTCTCCTCTATCGCAGTAAACTTAGACATTATTATCATACAAATATCTCAGGTATCAAGGCAGTATGCCAGAGAAGAGATACTGGATCTATATGCAGGTAAGGGTTCTGGTTCTATAGAGAATGCCTCAAGAAAAGTAATAGGTATCTCTGGAGTCAGAGGAGAAGATAAAAGAATTGTAGAAATGTTTAAGTGCCAGGATGGAGATCTCTTTAGTGTAGAACTTAAGTGGACTCCTACCTGGAGATTACCTAAACAAATAGTTATAGAATAAGGATACCAATGAATATACACGAAGTCCCAAAACATACATACCATACAATCTACGAATTTATGCCTATAGGAGACGAAGAATCCAGAAGGATAGTAGAACGCTTTGAATCAAGAGAAGACGCTGAGTATGTGTTAAATGCGTTATTAAAGGTAAACGTATTGTTTAACTGTTATAGAATAGTAGAAGAAATACTATAAAGGAGATTATTATGGCACTAAAAACCTTAAAAGGAATTGAAAGCATTAATGGCTTTAAGGTTGTAGAGATCTCTGAAAGAACAGATGGCAAGTTTCAAGTTGATTATATAGAAGGAGAACAAAATCCTATTCTAATTAATCACTGTGATAACTCTATCCAATTCTTTCTACAGAATGGCCCTATTAAAGAGGTAGGAGTAAATGGATGTCAAGTAGATACTATAATAGAAGCTGTCATACAAATACTAGATGGATTCAATCATACTCTTCCTTGTCCAGAGAACTACAATGCAATAGAGTTCTTAGGTAAAGCAATAGACGAACTAAACAAAAGAACAAAAAGAAGAAAGTCTTTTGAAATAGAAGGTACAATGGAAGAGATGTATAACATTACAGTAAAAACAGATAGTGATGCGGAGTAATCTATGAAGGTAATAGTAACTAAAAAGACCTCTCCTGATGATTTGATAAAAGCTATGGAGTATACCTCTAACAGAGTAATCACAGGAGATACTAATAAGCGTGTAAAGAAGATGTATGCTGAACAGCACTCACCTTCAAGAACACAGATCTATATGATAGAATTAAAAGATATTCCTACCTTTGTCTCAGTACACTTATCAAGACATAAGATAGGTGTAGAGCACTATATCCAGTCCATGAGACAGGATAGACAGGGAGTCACTGTAACTGCTGACAGAAATACTTTAATCAATCATATGATGTACTTAAATGCAGAAGCCTTAATTAACTTATCATACAAAAGATTATGCTCTAATGCCAGCAAGGAAACAAGAGAAGTCATAGAGAAGATTGCTCTGGAACTAAGAAGACAGAATGATCCTCTTTCCGATTACCTTATGCCATTATGCTGGTATAGAAATGGATTATGTAGTCGTAAGTGTGTTAGAGGATTTGCATTAGGAGACTATAAAACCTATGTAGATTACTTAAAGGATAAGAACAATGTATAGGGTACTATTTATATTCTCAATGATTCTCTATGGACTTGCCAGAGCAACACAGCAAGGATCTATATTCTCAGAGAGAAACAGAGAACCAAGACACATAGGATTAAGCAGATCTTCTCAAATACATTTCTATTGATACGGAGAACCTATAGGATTAGTACTGGGAAC
>SABI01000386.1 GCA_009929055.1 Spirochaetia bacterium
ACGTAATCCCTCCTTCTTAACAGGAACATGGTTTGAGTTTCTTAATAAAGAATCTATTGCCCCTGTTCTTCTTAGTGGCTATTGGATGGACAATATCTGTAACACTATTGATCGTTATCATCAACTTTTTGGCCCTGTAGTCTCATTGCGTCTTCATGGAGAAGAGAGAAAAGAGATTGAAGCCGAGAGTAATGGTTTTTGGGACAAAATTTTGTACGACCGAGAAAGAGATCTTTCGAACATAGCAAAAAGGGTGATAATGCTTAGACAACATCATCAATTATATATCCAAGTAAATAATCACTTTGAAGGCTCTGCCCCACTTACTATCTCTAGAATAGAAAAAATGATGAAAGAAATAGAGGTTAAGGAAGAAGCCTTTTAGTTGGTACTCGTCTTTTATCACAATGCTTAAAGACTTCTGCAACTCTGGCGTTACACATTAACCCTCTGTAGGAGGCTGTTGCTTCAGCTATATGAAAAAGGTCTGTATAATCTTCTTCCTCTTTTCCCTCAAGTTGAGAAGTATGACATCCTATTGCTTTCATCTTTAACTCAAAAGTATCACTAATATCTACCCATGTATCACCAATAAAAGGGGCCCCTTCTACACTATCCATATAGATAATATAGGGGATATGGGTAATAGGAGAGTTCTTTGTTTCATAATTGGGTATGGAAGCAAGATGAGAGGACTTAAATACTAACTTATTTACCGCCGTATGATCACTATGATACTCATTTTCACTATGGGTAATAATAATCTCTGGGTTAACAGAACGGATAAGATTAACTACTTTTAGAATCTGTTCATCACTATTCTCATCTACCTTCATATCATCAATCTCGAGGGTGCAATAAGAGGATCCTATCACCTTTGATGCTTCAGCCCCTTCCACCATCCTTACGAGGGAGAGGGTTTCTTTATCTAATTTTTTATGACCAAGGTTTCCATTTGTAACAGAACAAACAACTACAGTATCTCCTCTGCTTACACAAAGGGCAAGTGTACCAAAGCAACTAAGTTCAACATCATCAGGGTGGGCACCGATTGCTAGTATTTTCATATCTATTTCCTACTTTTCTGCTACTATAGCAACTGATTGAGCTATTATCCACCCCATCTATTATTAAGTTCATCAATTTCACTCATAAGCCGATCCATGGCACCACTGATACGGCTTGATGCTTTAGAATCTTCTTCTTTCATTGCCTCTTCACTATGAGCTTTCATTCTATTAACAATCGACATTGTTGCCTTTATTGCCTCTTCAAGCTCACTTGTTGAATGATGTAGTTGTTCTAAAGTAGCTACCCAGACACTCTCTTCCTCTGCTTTAGGGAACTCATCAGATAAAAGGTCAAATGACTGACCAATTTTTGGAGCCCACGCAGAAAGGTCTAGATGAGAATGGAGGTAACCTGCAAAAAATCTTGAAACACTTTCATCTCCATGCACAACAAAGACATGGCGTAAAGGGGAAGTGAAGTGACGTATCCACTTTATCAATCCTTTTTGATCAGCATGACCACTAATCCCTTCAAGTTTAACTACTTCAGCTCTTACTTCAATTTGTTCACCAAATATTTTAACTTTCTTTGCTCCATCGAGAATTGATCTTCCGAGAGTTCCATTAGCTTGGTATCCACAAAAGACAATTGTCGATTCTTTTCTATAGAGATTGTGCTTCAAGTGGTGTTTAATCCTGCCAGCTTCACACATTCCACTCGCTGATATTATAACAGCACTCTCTTTTAGGTTATTGATAGCTTTTGAGTCATCACTTGTTACACTCATAATAAGAGAGGGGAATCTCAAGGGGTTATCCCCTTTTTTTACTATTGCCATTGCCTCTTCATCAAAATAGCCTTCAATGTTATTACCAAACACTTCGGTTGCCCGTATGGCTAAAGGGCTGTCGAGAAAGACGGGGAATGTATCGATTCCCTTAATCATCTTATGGGTAATAATATGTCTTAGGAGGTAGAGGATCTCTTGAGTTCTTCCTACAGCAAAGGAGGGAATAACAACATTGCCCCCCCTCTTGAAGGTTTGTTCAATATAGGTAGCAAGTGAAGTAGCCCTTTGTTT
>SABI01000387.1 GCA_009929055.1 Spirochaetia bacterium
ATAACGGAAGATATATCAAGGCGCATGGAGGTAAGGAAAATCCCTTATACTCTTTAGGAGGTGCCGCTTTTCCTTATATTAGGGAAGCGGTGTTTTTTTATTGTATTGCTAACTGTTCAATTGTTGATCGTCTAAAGATAAATTCATCAAGGGCAACAACACCCGTTCCAATTATTCCACCCCTCTCCTTTAATACACTTCTTGTAATAGTAATATTGTTATTAACTATTGGAGGACAGTGTGTATTAAAGACTTGAATTAAGTGATTAAAATAGGGCTCTGGTAAGAGCGATATTCCACCACCAATAATTATCGTAGTGGGCCTCACTATTGCAGCTGTGTTAATAAGAGCCTTTGCCATATAGGCGACACTTTCATACAAAAGGCGTTGTAAATGAGGTTCATCGTTTGCTTCTTCAACGAGTGATTTTACAGATTTACTCTTAGTTGCATGAGCTGCTAGAGCTTTGCCAGAAGCAACCGTTTCTAGACAACCTATCCCTCCACAACTACACTTGTTCTTTTCTGTGACTATGAGGTGACCAAAGAGAGCTTCAGGAGAGATCTTTCTTCCTGGAGCAACAAAAGCTCCACTTATGTGCTCACCCCAGTTGATGAAGAAAATTCTCTCTTTATCAGCTTTTTCATTAAACCACTTTTCCCCTTTAATCATTGCAACAACATTGTTTTCAACAACAACAGGAATATTGGTATATTTCTCTATTGCATAAGAAAGGGGGATATTCTTCCACTTCCAATCCCTATGCTCAATAATAGTTCCAGTACTCGACTCAACATCAGCTCCTATCGATATTCCTATCCCTTTAAGGACTTGCTCTTTTGCTAACCGCCCCTTATAGGCATTAATATGACGAATCATCAAGGCCATAGCCTCTTCTACAGTAGGGGTAATAGGAGTAGGGAACCTTTCGAACCGAAGAAGTTCTCCAGATAGATTCATTAAAGCAAAACGAATATTTCTTAGTCCAATATCGATAGCAATGACAAAGTACTTTTCTTTATTAAGGGAAAGCCCTATTGAAGGCCTTCCTGATTGAGTAATCTGAGCACCAAGTTCTTCAACAAGACCCTCTTTAATTAATATGTCGACAATCTCCCCTGTGCTTACTTTATTAAAACCTAACTCTCTTGCGATACTCGCACGGCTAGTTTTTTCACTTTTCGCTATAAGGTTGAGGATACGAAGTCGATTAATCTGTCTTACATCTGTTATTTGGGTGAAATTCACTTAATAATCATAGTATAGAAAATAGATAATGTTAAGATTAATGTAGATAAAGAAACTATAAGTTCTTCTTTGTTCCTTCTCAAAGAAAGAATAACAAAGTTCATGTACATCAGTATTATGATATAGTATTTTTATGAGGTAATTATGAGAGGTTCGATATCAACAATTCTTCTCCTTAGTGTTCTCTTTCTCTCTAGTTGTGCTTCTCTTGAAGATCTACCAAACCTTTCTCGTGTAGAAGAAGTAGCTTCTCCACTTGATGAGTTTATTGAAATCGAAGGATATTCACTTCGCTATAGCAGATATTCCTCTTCTGATATGGCTTCTCCTATTATCTTGTTACATGGGTTCATGTCTCACATCCACTCTTGGGATCTTGTTGGAGCAGCTCTTAATTACTCATATTCTCTGTATGGGTATGACCGGATGCCTTTTGGTTTATCTCAGCGTCCTTTAGTGAAAAAAGGAGAAGAGATTAATCCATATGAGAACAAGCAGATTCTTAATAGGGCAATTTCCTTCCTTGATTACTTTGAAATTGATTCTACTGTTATTATTGGCCACTCTGCAGGGGGAAACTTAGCACTCCAGATGGCCCTCGATTATCCAGAGAGGGTTACCGCTTTAATACTCATTGACCCAGCAGTATATGGCTCTCCACCAAGGTTCGTTTCTTGGTTACTGAAATCCTCCCTCTTTGACCGTCTTGGCCTTAAGATTACCCGCAACCTTGCTAAAGACCCAGAATCTTTATTCGATAGAGCTTGGTATGATAGAACAAAGATCTCTGATGAACTAATTAATCATTATCTAGAGCCTCTAAAAGTAGAGAACTGGGATAGA
>SABI01000388.1 GCA_009929055.1 Spirochaetia bacterium
TTTTTTTTAATTAAAATATATCAGAAAATAAAAAAATATGCAGAAAATAAAAACATTATTTTACCGCATGAATTAACATTAATGGAGGAATAATAAAATGAATGAAGTTCAAAAAACAAACCAAATTTTAAAACAACACCTGTCACTAAGCCGCTTCTTGCGGCGGACAGGTGGCTTAAAGAATATTTTAAAACTAAGAACTAAAATAACGGGCATACACACTATTAGTATACTAAAAGAGAGTACTTACTCCAGTATACCAGATTTAGTGTCCTGTATGCCTGTTTTATTTAAGAATAAAGGAGAATAAAATGTACGATTTTGACAGAAAAGGACAATGGGTTGAGAAAGTAGAAAAGATAACTAGGGCTAAGAAAAAAGAATATTTTAGTATAGAAGTAGGATCTAACTACTACTTAATAAGAAACGAATTCCCTAGAACTATTGGATTTGTTATGATCTTAAGTAAAGACCATAATTTTGAGATACCTACTCATATTAAAATTAAATACTTTGATTTGGACACTAAAACTATTCATGAAATGAATGACCCAAAGCTATTTAAGACCAAGAAAGAAGCTCTTAATATGCTAAGATCTATGATAAAGAAAAGTATTAACAACAGCACCAAGGAACTTGAGAAGGTAGAAAAAGAATTGGAGATTACAAATGAAACAAACTAAACTAGCAAACCTACAAGTGTCTTACTTGGACAGAATCCAAGCCATAGGACTTAACATCGTACTATGCCCTAGTTGTGGTGCAGTAGTACTGTGTGATTTGCTTGAATCAAAGTACACTTGTCCTTATTGTTTAGAAGAAAACTTATCACAAGAATCCTCTGACCTACTATGGACAGGGTATGAGGATACTATAATGCCCTTAAAAGAAAAGGAGAACCCTGTGATTATACCATTTAAATACAACAGAATATCAGGAGAACATACAACATGTTCTCTTAGAGAAAATGTAACTGTTGGCACTATGCAGTGTCAAATATGTCCTTTTAACAAGGGCACTGACATTAAGTACACTTATTATAAACAATGTGCTGAAGGCACTGTGGAGTGCGATGAAAAGTCCTTTATGGATACAGATAAGGATACTAGAAGAGCACTTATCCTAAAAGTAGAGACAGAATACCTGTCTAGAAAGAAGAAAAGATGAAACAAATATCAGTAAGATTAGATGATGAGCTCTATAACACTATACTAGAGTTCCATAAAAACACTGAGTTACCATTCTTATCCGACTCTATTAAAGGGTTATTTAATGTAGTACTACAGGCACGATTAACGGCACCTGAGAAGAAGGATCTATGCTGGGTTAAGTTCTTGTACCTTGGGGCACATGCTCTGGTACAGATGACCCATTTGTTTAAACAAATGTACCCTGAGAATGTAAGTGCTATAGCTTACATGGAGTCACTGATCTACCCAGTGACCTCAGCTTATATGAGGATGCTAGACACTCTTGAAACTAATGAGTTCATTATAACTAAAGAGGAGGACTCTATGTTATGTGATGCTCTAACAGCCAATATAGAGTGGCTGGACAAGCTCAAAATAAATGAGTGCAGTCTTAAGCTGTCTAAGATACGCAAAGCCTTTAGGCTGGATGAATTGGAGGAAGTATGAACAAACTGCAATTACTAAATGAAATATTAGCAAGTTTACTATTATTGTTCACTCTTAGTATACTAGTACTAGGAGGGTTTGCTATTACTAAGTTCATTAGAACAGAAGCAAATCTCCCTGTAGAATACCAGTACAAAGATTTCTCTAGTATAGACATAGAGAAAGCAATGAAGTATCATGGAACTCTATCCTGTATCATCAAAGAAGGAGAACCTCCTTACTTTGTAGATTCTAAAGGTAGAGAAGTAGTGCTCTTCACAGAATCCTGTGTAGAGTACTTGTACAAGAATAAAGAAAGATAAAGTACACTATAGTATACTAAACCTGGCTTAGATCTATACATCTTTGACTTACTTCGGCAAGCAGTTAGCCAGTATGCTTGCTGATATTTGAAAGGAGAATGTAGGCAGGTAAAAAAGTAGAGTCTATACTCCGTATATATAGAAC
>SABI01000066.1 GCA_009929055.1 Spirochaetia bacterium
CCTGTAAGGGGAAGGGGATATTGCTCACTAAAGCCAAATTCTTTTATATATGAATTAAAAAGCTCAGGAGGGATCTCTTTAGACCAAGCAGCTACTGCTCCATTGCAAGAGAGGGCTATCATAGAGGTGGGATCCACTTCACCGTGGGCAGAGACACAGTTGATGGTCGTTTTTGCCCCATCTTCTCCTATGAAGGTGTATACTCCATCACAATAAAAGTGCTCTTCTTCAGTTATTGCCCCTGAGTCAAGCTCTGCTGCGAGGGAAAATATTTTAAATACAGAGCCAGGCTCTCTCATATCAGTAACAGCACTGTTTCTTCTTGATTCAGGAATAGCGGTTGAGTAGTGAGATGGATCGAACCATGGATAGTTCGATAGGGCAACAATCGCCCCAGTTTTTGCTTCCATGATTATTCCCACAGCACTTTCTGCTAGATGTTCTTTTACCATCTCCCTAATGTTAATATCGAGCATATATTGAATGTTCATATCGAGAGTGAGGGTAACATCATCTCCATAGGTAATATCTTCATTCATTTTAGGGTAGGGAGAGAGGGTTGAATTATAGGTATACTCAATTCCTTCTAATCCTTTATTATTGCTGTTTGTAAAACCAATGACTTGTGAAGCATGATGGATTTGGGGATAGACTCGTCCATATCTTTTTTCAATGACTGCCCCTTTTAATACTCCAGACTTTATTAATGCTTCAAGCTCAGTTTTTTCTTTTGTGAGTAAGTTTTTTTTAATAAGGGCGTAGTGAGTATTGTTTTTCATAGTTTCTTTTATCATTTCTTCATCCATATTGATGACAGAGGAGAGGGTTGTGATAGTAGTTGGGAGATCTTTAACCTTTTCTAAATGGAGTGCAACTGCGTAATAGGGAGTTTCTATTGCCATAATTTCTCCATTACGGTCGTAAATTGTCCCTCTCACTACACGGGAGGCAACAATAGGGTTGTTATATTCCTTTTCACTTGCACCTTGAGAAATAATTAGCCATACTAAACGTACGAGTATGAGGATGATGATTAAAAGGGTGATGAAAAGTACATTACGCAGTGTGTGTTTTTCTCTAGAAACCATGGTGAAATTATAGTAGTATGAAAGAGTTAGATTGTCGATAGTAGGTAGGTAGATGGGAAATAAAAATCAGTCAAATTATGATGACATGGATAAAGGTAATAGAAACCAAAGAAATGGCTCTAGTTTAGAGAAAAAAAGTGTTTCTATTATCATTATCGTTGTTATTGTAGGAATTGCCCTTTCTATAGGGGTAATTCTCCTATGGTTCTTCTTTTTCTCAACTCCTCAAGAGATAAACAAAGAAGTACCACCTACTACTTCTCTTGTGATAAATGAAACAAAAACTCCACCAATAGTTGAAAAGACTCCTCCTGTACAAGATATTTCAGATAAACTTATTAATGTACAAGTAGATACAGATAATACAATCAATGTAAAAGATAAAAACAGCTGGTATGTAGAGCATGTGGTTAAAGCTAATGAAGACCTTAATTCTTTAAGTGCTTTGTATGGAATTAACAAAGAGACAATTTTAAGTGTCAATGCTATAAAGAATTTGAGTGTGATTAAAGAGGGTCTATCATTAAAAATACCTCATCAAAATGGGCAACTCTACACAGTTCAATCAGGAGATTCTCTATCAATTATTACGAACCGCTATAATCCTGGTCTTGGGTGGAAAACGCTTCAAGATATTAACAACCTCTCTAGCCAAAACATCTTTCCTGGACAAAAACTCTTCATTCCTAGCGCGACAGCTGCAGCAGATGGCTCCTTAAATGACTACAATAGATTCATTGCTCCTTCAACTGGCAGGATTGCTGGTCTCTATGGACAAACAGTAGTCTATGGGAACTCTGAAGAAATTGTTTCTCTTCAAGGAATCTGGATTGAAGGAAAAGAGGGCGACCCTATAGATGCAAGTGCCACAGGAGTGGTTGTCGATACTGGAAATAATGTAAACGGGGAAGGACGATTCGTTGTTCTCAGTCATGAAAATGGATATAGAACAAAATATGCCCACCTTAAAGAAGTAAAGGTAAGTATTTCTCAAGCAATAAAGCAGGGAGATATCATCGGCACTATGGGTAGTAGTGGCAATATTGATAAAGTAATGCTCTACTTCTCTATTGAACAAGATGGAATAGCCTTAGATCCTGCAAACTTTTTTTAATTATTTGGATTACCTTAGAAACTAGATGATTTATTGCTTAGGACTCATGAAAGGGTAAGGAATCCTCCTTACCCTTTAACATTATTAACTCTACTCTGTTCTAAGTAATTATTAAGTGTTATGCATCCTTTCCATGACAGTGTTTATACTTCTTTCCACTTCCACAAGGACAAGGTTCGTTTCTTCCCACCTTCTTTGTGGTTCTCACTACTGTTACAGGAGATTGAGAAGTATCTGCTGAACCTTCACTACGATTAAAAGAAGAGATTTCTCTGTGAGATTCAACTACTGTTCTTTTTGTAGAGCCATGGTGTGTTTTTGGGTCTTCTTGTATTTTTACCCTAATCATTAATAGAGCAATATAATCTCTAATGTTAGAAATCATTGAATCAAAGATATCGAACCCTTCTAACTTATATTCAAGGAGGGGATTCTTTTGGGCATAGCTACGTAAGGAAACTGATTCTCTTAGTGCTTCAAGTTGATCGAGGTGGTTTTGCCATCTCATATCAATTTGTCTAATGTACTGAAACCTTAAGAATTCATTGAAATTCTTTATTCCTGTGAGATTCACTTTTTCATCTATCATCTCTTTAATAAGGACAAAAGATTTATCTATGAGATCATCTTTATTACTTAAAGATGCACTTTGTAACTCTTTTTCGATATTTATATGGTAGTGCTGTTCAATCAAGGTTGCATATTGAGCTACTTGTTTAGATATCTCCTGAGTAGATTCAATCGACTCTGCTGCTTGAGTGAGTCCATCTTTTATAGAATCTATTCCCCTTTCTATAAGTTTTTCATCTTCTAAAATGGTATCTCTTTGACGGTAGATGAAGTTTCTTTGTTCATTAAGTACATCATCGTATTCAAGTAAGTGCTTTCTAATATCGAAGTTTTGCTCTTCAACTTTGATTTGAGCTTTCTCTATTGCTCTACTAATCATAGTGTGTTCAATGGGGTCTTCCCCCATTCCAACTCTATTAAGCATGTTTCTTACAGTATCTCGTGCAAACAATCTCATCAGGGTATCATCAAGGGAGATGAAGAACCTAGAAACTCCAGGGTCTCCTTGTCGTCCACTACGTCCTCTAAGTTGGTTATCAATACGGCGAGATTCATGGCGTTCAGTACCTAAGATATAAAGTCCTCCAAGACTTTTTACCTCTTCATATAATACTTTCCACTTAGGGTAGACTTTCTCTTTAGCCTCTTTTAGTTGTTCAAGAGTTGCTTCACTACCAGCTACTTTTCTCACCATTGCATCAATAGAACCACCAAGTTTGATGTCAGTTCCACGACCAGCCATGTTCGTAGCTATGGTAATAGCCCCTTTAGCCCCAGCATCTTCAATAATAAGGGCCTCTCGTGCATGGTTTTTAGCATTAAGAACTTCGTGTTTAATTCCCCTCTTATGTAAAAGAGAAGATAACTTTTCTGATTTTTCAATGGAAACAGTACCTACAAGAAGTGGTTGTCCTGTTGCATGAACTCTCTCAATTTCATCACAAATTGCATTATTTTTGTACTCTTCAGTCAGATAGACTAAGTCTTGATTTTCTATTCTTGCTAAAGGAAGGTGGGTTGGAATAACGACAACATCAAGTTTATAGATATTATTAAATTCACCTGCTTCTGTGTCAGCAGTTCCTGTCATCCCAGAGAGTTTTTCATACATCCTAAAGAAGTTCTGGAACGTAATAGTTGCAAGAGTCTTATTTTGGGCAGCAATGCGGATTTTTTCTTTTGCTTCTATTGCTTGATGGAGCCCCTCACTGTAGCGCCTTCCATGAAGGACACGGCCAGTAAACTCATCAACAATTTGCACTTGATTATCGACAACAACATAATCAACATCACGATGAAAGAGGGTGTGAGATTTTACTGCTTGAGTAACGTAGTGGACAAATTCAAAGTTCTCATCATCATAGAGTGTCCCTGTAATCGATTTATTCTTTAATAAGAGCTCTTCAACATGGTTTAACCCTTCGTTGGTGAAAGTAACTCTTTTGTGCTTTTCATCAACCTGGTAATCACCACTCACATTATCATCATATTCTAGTGTTTCTGGGTTTACTTCACAGGCAATAAGAGAGGGGACTATTTGGTTTGCCTCTTTTATCTTCTTAGTATCATCTTCAGCTTGTCCACTAATGATTAAAGGCGTTCTTGCTTCATCAATTAAAATAGAGTCAATTTCATCAACTATACAGTAGTGGTGAGTCGCTTGGATTTTATCAACTGCAGAGTACTTCATATTATCTCTTAAGTAATCAAATCCAAATTCATTATTTGTCCCATAGGTAATATCTTGTGCATAGGCAATCTTTCTAGCCTCATTATCCATTGAACTTACAATTGCAGAGACCCCAAGACCTAAAAATTCATAAATAGGTCCCATCCATGCAGCATCACGAGAAGCAAGGTAATCGTTGACTGTAATAATATGAACCCCTTTCTCATCAAGGGCATTAAGATATGCGGCAGGGACACAAGTGAGGGTTTTTCCTTCCCCTGTTTTCATTTCAAGGATATCTCCTTGGTGGAGAACAATGGCTCCCATTATCTGTTCATCAAAGTGTCTCTCTTTTAAGACTCTACTTGCTGCCTCCCTTACAAGGGCAAAGGCTTCAGGGAGGAGACTCTCGAGGGATTCACCCCCTCTGACCCGTTCTTTGAAGGATTCAGTAATAAGGGGGAACTTCTCATCTTCTAACTCAATTGCCCATGAACTAAAGGAATTTACTTTATCAACTAAAGGTTGTAACCGTTTTAAATCTTTTTCTTGTTTTGTGCCGAAAAGGCGTTGTATAAGGCTTTTTGCCATTACCCATCCTCTCAATGTATGTAAGATGAATAAATTATAACAATAAATATTGCCTGTGTATATTCCTTTCATATAGAGTAGGTACTATGAAGAAGATAAATGTTGTGAAAATTTGTTACACAGGGGGAGGAACAGGGGGCCATATCTTTCCTATCTTTGCAGTAGATAAAGCCCTCTCTCTCCTTCTAAAAGGGGAGAACTATACCTTTACTCGTCAGTTTATTGGTCGAATTGACTCAAAAGAACAGTTTTGGGTAGAGAAGGAAGGAATCCCTTACTATGCAATACATAGTGGCAAATTGAGAAGATATTTTTCTATTCAAAACTTTTTTGATGTCTTTAAAGTCATATCTGCTTTTTTTCAAGCCCTTTATTTCTTACAAAGAGAAAAGCCCTTAATTCTATTTTCCAAAGGGGGCTTTGTCTCTGTTCCTGTTGTTATTGCTGCTTACTTCCTGAGAATCCCAATTATTGCTCACGACAGTGATGCTACTCCAGGTTTAGCTAACCGTATTGCTATCCATGTTGCCTCAACGATGTGTGTAAGTGACCAAGAGGTGATAAGTCACTTTCCCAAAAGATTTCAACATAAGTGTGTGGTAACAGGAGTCCCTTCTCGTTTGAATCGAGAAGAGTATATTCAAAGGCATAGATATCCTAGACCCCTCATTCTCTTTTTGGGTGGGAGCCTTGGGGCTCAACAAATTAATAATTTAGTAACAGAGATTAAAGATGAACTATTACAGATAGGTAGTATTATTCATCAAACAGGATATAATAAAGGAGAATATCACTCATCATCTGGGTATGAGGTGTTCTCTTTTATAGAAGATGAATATATTGATATCCTCTATAATGTTGATATCGTGGTAAGTCGCGGTGGGGCTACAGCCCTAGCAGATTTTATTGAAATGGAAGTTCCTTCAGTTTTAATCCCCTTAGGAAAGAATGCAAGTAGGGGAGACCAGGTATTAAATGCCGCTAAAGGAGAAAAATTAGGTATTTCAATTGTATTACAGAGTGAAACAGTAACTTCAAAAGAACTTCTTTATACAGTTGAGAATCTACTCAATGATAAAGAGGCACTACTTCTGATGAAAGGAAATTTAAGAAAATTGAAGAATAAGAGGGGACAAACTATTATCGCATCAATTATTTTAGATACAGTATTAAAAAAAAATGATAACATAAAGAAAATCTAAGACTAAACGTGCTGGCTTAATGAGAACAAAGGAAGGTAAAGAGAATGAATGAATGGAGTCTTGCCATTGGAATATATAATATTACAGTAATTGATATTATTATAATTGTCTTATTAATAATTGGCGCAGTATTGGGGGCCGTAAAAGGATTCGCTCGAGAAGCATCTACTCGTTTTGGGTTTATTGTTGCCGTTTTTGTTGCTTTTTTATTCACAGAATTAGGGTCAACTCTCATTATTAACACATTTAATCTCCCCCTTCTTTGGAGTTCCTTTATTGCCTTCTTACTGATCTTCATTGTTGCTTACACTATTATGCTCACTATTGGGACTTTACTTGAAAAAACATTAGAAACAATAAAACTTGGATGGTTAGATTCTCTTTTAGGATTAGTCCTTGGTTTTGTTGAGATGTTTTTAGCTGTTACTTTTATTATTTACATCCTTGATATGCAAAACGTTATAGATGTATATCAATATCTTTCAAAGAGTGAAATTTTCACCCGTATTATTGAGCCAAATGTTCCTAAGGGGATTGAATTTTTAAAGGGAGTAATTAAGGATGTTTGATTCTCTCATGAAGGTAAGAAAAGTGAATGCTTCACTTTTAAAAACTCAAATAATGAACCATACCTTAGCCCACTCACTATTATTGAGTGGTCCCCCTTTTAGTGGAAAGATGTCCTTAGCAATAGAAATTGCCCGCTCTCTTTCTTGCTCAAAAGAAGGATTAGAGAGGTGTGATTGTCCTAGCTGTAATAGTTTTCGTTCTATGAGTATGTCTAATGTGATTATGTTGACAGATAGAGACCATGAGGCAAGAATAGCAGCATCTCTCGCTCTTTTTGAACAGATGCAAACAGAACATAGTAAACGACTTTTAATAGGACAGATTAGAATTGCCCTTATGGCCTACCATGAAGCATTTGTTGAAAAACAGGATACTAAAAATAGTGCAATTTTTGCCCTTGCTACAGATGTTGATATTCTCCTCATCGATTTTGAAAAAAGCACTATCGAAGAGAGTGGTATTCTTATTACTCAATTAAAGAAACTCCTCTCCCCCCTGCTTCAAGCAAAACGCCCCTCTGTGAGTATCGACAATGTGAGGGGAAGTGCCAAGTGGACCGCCAATACGGGGTTAATACAACAACATCGGTTTATTATTT
This sequence comes from Spirochaetia bacterium, assembly GCA_009929055.1. Classification (GTDB taxonomy): domain Bacteria; phylum Spirochaetota; class Spirochaetia; order Sphaerochaetales; family Sphaerochaetaceae; genus SABI01. The sequence continues at coordinate 7,403 of SABI01000066.1, forward strand.
TAGAGAATATAGAAAATAGCACAGTAGGGGCAAATAATAGCTTGTTAAAGCTCCTCGAAGAACCTCCTCTTTACACCTATGTGATTTTGCTTTCAAATCATCCCAAGCGTCTTCTTCCTACAATCCTTTCGAGGGTACAACACCATGAATTAAAACCTTTAAGTAAAGAAGAAAAACAGACTCTTTTTCAAGAAGTTTTTTATGCTGATGCTACCCACTACTCTTCTATTGAGGAATTTGTCTATTCTAAAGGGGGAGTCCCTTTAAAAGAATTGGAAAAAGGGGCTCATTCTCTCATAGAATCATTAGCAACTCGTAGGGTTCTTGAAACAGCCCTCCTTAATCCAATTTTGATGACAGTTGACTCCTCTCTCTCCCTCAGATTTTTTTTAGATAAGTTGCATTATGCATTAAGAGATCAACTACTACAAAACAAAATGAGTGTGAGAGAAATTGAGAAGATCGGGGCCCATATTAACGAATCAGTAAATAAAGCGAAAATATATAATCAACAAACACCTGTTCTTCTTGAAACCCTCTATTATAGATTAGTGAGTATGATATGAATAACTTTGTCCGAAGAGCTTTTGATAAAATTGAGAAACTAAGTACCCAAGAGATAAAAACGTTAGTTCGCTACCAAGCTTCCGAAAATGAACTCCTTGGAAGGGTTATTCAAGAGCTTCATGCTGGTATTGTGGTGATTAACACATCTGCTAGAGTTCTTACCTGTAACGACGCTGCAAAGCTTCTTGTTCCTTTACGCCAAACGCTTGTAGAAGGGGCAAGTTTAAAATATATCTTAAAAGATACAGATATTTCCTCTTTTATGTTTGAATCTATTGAACACATTGATTCAGTTGAAACAAGGGAGCAAGAGTTTTACATCCAACGGGGAGAAAAAGTAGTAACCCTTGCTATTCGCTCCATAGTGTTTCAAAGCTCCTTTCTTCCTATGATGGCTCACGATAGTGGCTCTCGTATTCTTTTTATTATCTCAGATGTTACTGAGGAGAGGAGAAAAGAGGCCCTTTTACATAGAAGTGAGTCTCTTGCCTCCCTCACTACAGTAGCAGCAGGGGTGGCTCATGAAATTAAAAACCCTCTTGCTTCAATTGGAATACATCTTCAATTACTAAGAAAAGCGTTTGAAAGAAAAAAACAACTCTCTCTTAGTGATTCTTCTCGCTATCTGGATGTAATCGATGAAGAGATTGAGAGATTAAATTCAATTGTAGTTGATTTTCTTTTTGCAGTTCGCCCTATGGATGTAAGATTAAGGTTAGAACATATTAATCGAATTGTAGATGATGTGTGTACCTTTGTAACTTATGAGTTAGGGGAGTACAATATTACCCTTAAGAGAGATTTAGAAGATTATCTCCCTAAACTAAGAGTTGATGAGAACCTCATTAAACAGGTACTATTGAATATCATAAAAAACGCAATGAATGCAATGGAGAAGAAGGGTGGACTCTTATCTATAAAAACCCGTAACTATGGAAACTCTGTAGCTATAAGTATTCAAGATAATGGATGTGGAATGGATGAAAAGACGCAGAATAAAATATTCGAACCCTATTTTACAACAAAAGAGACGGGAAGTGGATTAGGCCTCACAATGGTATTTAAAGTAATGAAGGAACATGGGGGAGACATTACAGTAAAAAGTGCCCTGAATAAAGGAACTACCTTCACCCTTCTCCTGCCTGTCCCTAAAAGTGAACGCCTTGCAATTGAGAAAAAGGAAATGTAATGCAAAGAACTATTCTTGTCGCAGATGATGAAAAAAATATCCGTCTTGGATTACAACTTGCCTTAGAAGATGAAGGATATAAAGTCCTTGTTGCTAGTGACGGAGAAGAAGCGTGGTCCACAATTAGGAAAGTTAATGTTGATTTGCTCATTACAGACCTAAAAATGCCTAAGATGGGGGGCAATGAGTTACTAAAGAAAATTGCCACAACGTATCCTACTATGCCAGTAGTGGTTCTTACAGGTCATGGAACTATTGAATCTGCAGTAGAAGCAATGCGAAACGGGGCAGTCGATTTTATGACAAAACCATTAAACCTCGACCGTTTATTCATGTTAATTAAAAGAGCTTTTAGTAACCTTGATTTATATGATCAAAACACTCAATTAAAAAAAGAACTAGCTGCCTTAAGAAAAGCGAGTAGCTATAATAAAATTATAGGTAAAAGTGAACCAATGATTCGGCTTATGGAAAAAGTAAACCAAGTAGCCGATGCTCAAGCAAGTGTCTTAGTAACAGGAGAAAGTGGGGTAGGAAAAGAGCTCATAGGAGATGCCCTTCATACCCTCTCTAGTCGCTCTAATGGCCCTTTTATTAAAGTTAGTTGTGCCTCTTTTGCCGAAACTCTCCTTGAAGATGAGCTTTTTGGCCATGAAAAAGGGGCCTTTAGTGGAGCCGTCTCCCAGCGTAAAGGGAGATTTGAACTAGCAGATAAAGGAACTCTCTTTTTAGATGAAATTGGGGAAATTTCCCAATCAACCCAAGTAAAACTTCTTAGAGTACTACAAGAGAGACAATTTGAACGACTTGGGGGAGAAAAAACCCTTGAAGTTGATGTGAGACTCGTTGCTGCTACCAATAGAGACCTTGCACACGAGGTCAAAGAGGGGAGATTTAGAGAAGACCTCTACTATAGACTTAATGTTATACATCTCCATGTCCCCCCGTTAAGGGAGCGTAAAGATGATATCCCTCTCTTAATGAGCCACTTTCTCGAACTCTATACCGAAAGAAACAAAAGGAGTGTAAGTGGCTTTAGTAGCAGGGCAAAAGCTGCAATGCTCAACTACGACTGGCCAGGAAATATTAGAGAACTCGGCAACTGTGTAGAAAGTACCGTTGTCCTTTCCTCTAATAGTATTATTGAACTTGAAGACCTTCCTTCCGCTGTGCGTAATGCAAGCAGTAATGAGAGAGTAGTAGTTCCAGTAGGGACCACTATGGCTCAAGCAGAAAAAGCACTTATCTTAGCAACTATTGCAAGTTGCAAGGGGAATAAGAGCAAAGCTGCCGATATCTTGCAAATAGCGAGAAAGACACTACATAGAAAAATACAGGAATACGCTATTGAAATCGACTGATATTTACAACATATTTGACATAGATGGACTATTAGCACAAAGTTTTCATAACTATGAATTTCGTGAAGGGCAACTCGATATGTCTCTAGCCGTAGCGAGCAGTTATGAAAAGAATGCAATAGCAGCCCTCGAAGCTGGAACCGGAATCGGCAAATCATTTGCCTACCTCGTCCCTGCTATCCTATGGGCTATAGAACATCCTGATGAGAAAACTGTTATTGCAACAAGTACTATAAACTTACAGCGTCAGTTGTATGATAAAGATGTGAGGCAGCTATTTACTACCCTTAAGGTAGAAGTTCCAGTTGCCCTATTAATGGGAAGAGGTAACTATCTTTGT
>SABI01000389.1 GCA_009929055.1 Spirochaetia bacterium
GCAGATGGTTTGTACATCACTTTTAATATACTGCATCGTATCATAAATAGCTAATCCAGCAGTAACAGAACCACCTGGGGAATTTATGTATAAACTAATATCTTTAGTAGGGTCTTCTGATTCTAAGAATAATAGTTGTGCAACAACAAGGTTAGCAGTCACATTATTCACCTCTTCCCCTAACATAATGATTCTATCTCGTAGTAATCGAGAAAATATATCAAAAGAGCGTTCTCCAATCCCCGAGTGTTCAATAACAACAGGAACGAGAGACTCTCTTATTGGTGTCTCATATGTGCCCATAAATCCCCCTATTAGTAAGAATTCGATTAATGTTGATGTCCTTGCATAAACTCACTATAGCCAATCTCTTTACTCTCATTGAATGTATTGTTTTCTAATAAGAACTCAGAAGCTTTTTTAGTTTGGATGTCATCTTTAATCATTTCTTTATAATATTCTTTAGTTTTTTCGTCTTGAATCTCTTTTAGTTGAAGTTCAACTTGTTCATTCAATTCTTCTTCTGTAACTTCAAAGTTTTCTTTCTCTTTAATCTTTTCAATTAAGAGTTGCCCTTTGAGTGTTTTCTCTGCAGGTTCTACCCATCCTAAGGTGAAGTCTTCTTTAGTTTGGCCTGAGAAAGAGAGGTAGCTAAGAACTTGCTCTTCGGTCATTCCACTTTGAGAAACAAAACGTCTCCAAGATGAATCTACTTCAGCTTGAATCATTGAAGATGGTACTTCAATAGTCGTTTTTTCTAATAAAGCTTCAACTAAACCATTTAACTTTGACTCTTTGAGGTGACTTTCTACACTTTTGGTGAGTTTTTCTTTTGTCCCATCTACGAGGTCTTTAACAGTTTTGTACTCTTCACTTACATCTTGTGCAAATTCATCATCGAGTTCTGGGACTTCTTTTACTTTTACTTGGTTTAATTTTACATTAAGAGTAATGGTTTTTCCAACATATTCAGGAATATCATGATCTTCTGCATATGTTTTGGTGATGAGTTTTTCATCCCCTTTCTTCATTCCAATGACATCGCTATCGATGCGGTAGAAGTTTGAGCCACTGTCGACAGTAAAGACGAAGTCTTTTCTACTCGTTCCAGCAACTTCTTCTTTATTTTCGTCAAGTTCAACGTAATCAACTGTAATAATATCTTTTGAGGCAACAGGGCCATCTTTTTCAATTACCATTGCGTTTTGTTCACGAATTTTGTCGATTTCAGCAGTAACTTCTTCTTCGCCTACTACAACTTTTTCTACTTCAACTGTGAGCCCTTTATATTCAGGAACTTCAAATTGTGGGAAAATATCGTAGATAACACTAAAGGTAAGGTCTTTGTCTATCTCAGGAGTGATAGCTTCTTCATTCTGTAAATTTGGAGTGCTATAGGGAAGAGGTCGATATTTTTTATCAACATCTTCAATAGCTTTTTGTACAGCTGTATCGATGAGTGAATATACACTCTCTTCTTTCATACCTTCTCCAATCTTGTTTTCAATGACATTTTTAGGGGCCTTCCCTTTTCTGAAACCAGGAATTTGGACACTCTTCATGTACTTATTAAGTACTTTGTTGTACTCATCTTGAAGTGCTTTTTGCTCTAAGGTAACGATTAATTCAACCTGGGATTTTTCCAGTTCTTTTACTTCTTGTTTAGCGATCATCTACTTTCCTCTCATCTATTCTCGTCTATATATAGTAAACATGCTCTGCCCAATGGGCAAGTGGCTTGTGGTGTACTTGTTAATATCCTATCAATATCTCAAAAAAAAAGCGACCCAGAGCTCAGGGCGCCTTCCAGCGAGAAACGGAACTCGAACCTACGATTTTCTCGCAGAATCAGCCTCTATCTTACAAACTTTCTCTTATAGAGGTCAAGTATTCTTCTCTTATTATGTTGATGACTAAAGAAAAAGGAGATTATGAGATTAATGAAAAAGGCACCACCTACATGATGAGGGTGGTGCCTTTTTGGTTTGCCCTGCATGGGTAATAACTAGACGATGAAAGTTCGTTACAGGTAGCAATCACAAGTATCTGTTAGCTAAAGACAAGAGCGTAACCGTG
>SABI01000067.1 GCA_009929055.1 Spirochaetia bacterium
GTACTTTTTCCACACCCTGAGCGCCCTATAATTGCTACACTTTCACCCTCTATAATAGTAAAAGAGATCTCCTTAAAAGCAACAGTTGAGCCATAAGAGACACTTAATGATGTAATATCTAAAAGAGTTTTCATTGTATAAAAGACTCATCAATAAGATCAGTGTAGAGAATAGTTCCTATGTGGGGAGCTAACTCTTTAGTGTAGGTAATCAGCTCTTGAACAAATTCTTTAGAAGGAACCCTGCTTTTATGAAAGTGAGGAATACTAATAGTTCCCTTTATCTCCTTTGGAAGATTGCTTATGGCAGCAAAGAGAACTTCTTCTCCTTTCGTTTTATCAAGATGCAAATCTAGAACTGCCCTCTCATATGCTCTATGGAAAGAGGCGATTTCTTCATTCTTTTCATTTAATGCTTTTTCTGTGAAGGCAATAATATCGACACTTTCTGTGAGCACTTCATCAAATACTATCTTAGTTAATCCCCTTAAAGCTCCAATAGAAGCGAAAGGTTCGGGGAATATTCCCAGATCTAATTTTTGTGAGGTAAGAGCCTCAAGTCGGGTAGGGATGTCATTAATATATACTTTATTGATGGTGGGTGTTTCTTTTAGGTACGCATCGAGAAGATAATTTGTGACGCTTACTTCCATTACTCCTGCTGTAATGATGTCCTCTCTCTTTATATCGATTCTACTTAATAGAGGAAACACTCCATCAGTTGAGAGAGTTCCTTTTAAGGGGAACCCACTATGAGCACTTGTGATCAGGGAGATAATATCTGTCATTGATCCATCAACCTGGCCTGTTTGTAGTGCTGTTTGACGGTTTTGTCCATTAGAGAATAAGATGAGTTCAACATTGACCCCTTCTTCACTAAAATAGCCCATATTTTGAGCGTAATAGAATGGAATACTATCTACTGCACTCATCATCCCCACCTTTAGGGTACCTGGTTGTTCTGTTTTTCCTTGAGCCGAAATTCCTACACTTATTAAGAGGGCAATAATTACTATTCCTATTCTTTTCATTCAGTATTCCTTAATCAATTATATTTGTCTAAAAGTATCGATCTTTTTTTATAGAGGAGGAACTATCTCTCCTCCTGTTAGAGAATTAGTAGTCCCCATTGATCTTTGGTTCACTCTTTAAATAACGTTGAAGATTTATCATAAATAATTCAAATATTATAGAGGGGACATTCGCCGAGAGTCCAGATGAATTTCTTCATTATTAGGATTAAAGTGGTTTCCTGTTAAAAATAACGTTTCTATTCTATTTATAGTAAACACCTCAAAGTTGTAATCTGTTAAACATACCCACAATTGTGACTATTAGTAAAGAAGCATCGAATGAGAGCATCTATTTTTTCTCTTGACTCTTACGTTACGTTATAGTGTATACCTATCTTTATGAAGTTATTAATACATGAATTGGCCTCTCTCGCATATGTGAGTGTGAGAACTCTTCACTACTATGATGAAATTGGTTTGTTAAAGCCAAGTGAAATCTCTTCTTCAGGGTATCGCTACTATTGTGAAGATGATGTGAAACGATTGAAGAAGATTCTCTATTATAAAGAGCTTGATCTCCCTCTAAGAGAGATAAAGCGCCTCATAGATTCTTCATTGAGTGATAGTGATACTTTGAAGAGGCATAAGCTTCTTCTAGAACTAAAAAGAGAGAGATTAAATAAAATAATTAATTCCTTAGAAGAGAATATAAAGGGGGAGGGGACTATGAGCTTTGATGAGTTTGATATGAAAAAAATTGATGATGCTATGAGTCAGTATAGTAATGAGGTTACTAGTAGATGGAATAATACTAGTGAATATAAAGAGAGTAGTAAGAGAACCCAAAATTATACAGCTGAAAAGTGGAAGAAGATTAAAAGTGAGGATGATGAAATTATCTTCACCTTTGCTTCTCTCATCAATACTGTCGTTACAGAAGATAAGGCAAAAGAGACAGTGAAAAGATGGCAAGATCATATAAGTCGCTATTATTACCCCTGTAGTGATGAAATTCTCTCTTCCTTAGGAGCAATGTATGTAGCAGATGAGAGGTTTATAGCAACACTCGACAGATTTAAAAAGGGAACCGCTCTTTACATGAGTGAAGCGATTACTAGTTATGTTAAAAATAAATAAGAATGAGAAGGAATTATGTTCTCCTCATAATTCCTTTCCATAATAGGTTCCACTTATCCACAGTTCATTAATGAAGAACATTCTTGAACTTTCTCCCTCTTTCTTAAATCCATATCGTTCATAGAATTTTCGAGCTCTTATATTGTCGGTTCTCACTTTTAAGTTTATTTTTCCCAGTTCTAGGTCAATGGCTCTTTCGATAATATGTTTCATGAGCATATCAGAGACCCCTTTTCCCCAATACTCTTTTAAGAGAGAGATTCCAGTTACGGCAGTTCTTTTTACCCTCTCTCGGGTGGGAACGATTAGTTGGGCACTACCAATTATCTTCCCTCTATATTCAGCAATAATAAAAGTTTTATCCTTTGCAGCTTGAGAGAGAAATTTTGTCTCTTGTTTTACACTTAGACCAATATCAGAAGAGCTGAAGGTGAGGTTCTCTGTTTCATCACTTACTTGATTTAAAAACAGTAGTACTGCTTTCGCATCTTGTGCTACTGCACTTCTTACCATTACCTCGGTAAGTAAAAAATCCATACTGTACCTCTCTTCCTTTTTATTCTATTGTAGCATAACTAGGGAGAAGAAAAGAGTCTTAATAGGTTAATTCTTCTTTAGAGTCATTCCTCACAGGGGAGAGGATATGTTCCATCTCATCTAATATCCCTTTTGTTGCATCTCCAAAGTCAAACAAGGGTTTCAATCGTGCAAAAATAGGGCGTACAAAGTGTTTTAATTGGTTTGTATCATTTTCCATAGTGGTTTTTGTTTGGAGTGTCATAACGGTCACAAGGCTAGGGGAGTTATAGGTTCCAATTTCTTTAAATCCAAACTTCTTGTAGAGTTTTATGGTTTTTGTATCATCAGCAAAGACATCGATGATGGTCTCTTCTACCCCTCTACTTCGGGCTAATAAAAAGACTAAAATGATCAGGCCAATAGAGACAGAGGTATTTCTCATATCTGATAACACAGCAAGTCTAATAATTTCAGCACAGTTTTTTGATTGTAATACCGAATCTACATCAAAGTATTTGCTTATAGGAAGGGGCCAGAATTTATCACTAGTCATGAGAGAAACAGTTCCAACTGGATGGAGCCCTTTAAAGGCTAAAATATGGGTAGCTTTTTCATCCTCTATTCTATGGATAGATTCTTCAAGATACCCTTTTTCTCCTACCAATACTTTACGTTGAATAAAGAATACATCGTTTAATCCAGCAGTATCTGTAACTAATTTGAAAGAAATTGCATTCTTTCCCTCTTCACTTAACGGAAATATGGCTGTGAATTCAGAGCCAACACCAACTGTGCTTTTCACGATGATTCTTCCTCCCATTTTCTCTGCAATATTGTAACAGTTTGTGAGTCCAAGCCCTGTACCAGCCCCTGGTGGTTTCGTTGTATAAAATGGGGTAAATAGTTGATGAAGGTTCTTTTCAGGTATACCGCAACCAGTATCAGTAACACTTATGTAGACAAAATCATTTTTCTCTAGGCAAGAGAGGGTGAGCGTTCCTACCCCCTCCATTGCTTGGTTTGCATTAACAATCAAATTCAGGAAAAGTTGTTGTAATTCCCCTTCATTTGCTTCGATGGTGGGTAGTGCATGGTAATTTCGATGAACGAGTACCCCTTGTGAATCACTCCCTCGAAAAGCGAGGCGGAGAGAGAATTCTAAGATACTAATAATTTCAACATGTTGCTTCTGTTTTACTTCTTCTTTTCTTGAATAGATAGAGAGTTCTTTGATTACATTAGCAGCTGTTTTTGAGTAGGAGAGGATATCTTTTAAATATTCAATGTGCGGACTTTCTTTCTCTGTTTCACTAAGCATTATTTCAACGGTTCCAGAAATGGCAGCAAGTGGATTATTTAATTCATGAGCTATCCCTGTTGCGAGGGTTCCTATACCAGCCATTTTCTCTGTTCTAAACATCTCTTCTTGTAGCCTTTTTTGTTCAGTAATGTCGGTAATAATTTCAATGAACACACTCTTTGAATTTTCAGGAACTCTCACATTATGAAACTGATAGGCATAGATTTTATCCTCAATATGAGCTTCAGTTTCTTGTAATACTCCTGTATGAAGGCAGTCGAGTGCTTTACAGAAAGTACATGGTCTATCGCGATGGAAGAAGGCCCGGTAGCACTTTGATCCAATAAGTTCTTTCTTATTATTTCCAAAAAAAGTAACTGCTGCAGTATTCGCTTCTTGAATCAAATACTCAATACTAATTAAGCACACAGGAGAGGCAATTCCATTGAAAATAGCTTCAAGTTTGTTCTTACTTAAGGTAAGTTCATTTCCTTGAATTTTCAGTTGTTCAAATGAGAGGGCGTTTTCTAAAGAGAGAGAGCTTTGGGCAGCTAATATTTCAAGGGCATCTAGTTCGATAGGGGAAATAGGAGATTTCGTACTTTCATATCCTATGAGGATGTATCCACCTATTTGTTTTCGATATATTAGGGGGATGAGCACATCAGCAGGTGGGAGGAGGGAGCTGACGTTTATCTTTTCATCTCCCTCTTTCTCCCTTATGATTGATGAACTATTTTCTTTCCTTTGTTTGTGGAGTTTTAATTCAATTTCAGAGGAGAAGGAAAAGGGGATCTCTTCTCCTTCTATAAGGTCTGTTGGGCATTTACTATTTGCTATTAAGGTAAATTTTTCTTGATTATCAATCTGTTTTGCAATAAATACTACCCATTGAGTCTTGAGTCCTAATGTTAAACTCTTTACTACTTCATCTCCAAGACTTTGAAGGTTGACGATAGTTGTGAGTTTGTGGGAGAGGTTTTTGATAGTAGTTTGGTAAGGGTGTCTTCTTGGTATAATAATAGTATCTACAAAATAGGCTAATAAATTTCTTAACGGATACATGATGAATGCAGTAACAATACCTAACAAGAGCGAAAGGAATGTAGCGTCTCCTGGCATGAAATATGGATTGGCAACTTGAATCAACGAAATCATTATATAATAGACTACTGATGCAATGATAATGAAGATTATTGAGTAGATTATATAAAGGCCTCGTTTTGAGTAGTTGATGAGTTTATACTTATAAATAGTATAAAATAGGAGAAGGGCATTTATTGTTGATGAAAAAATATCGATTGGATATTTCCCTAAATGGGGAAAAAGGTTAGTAAATATCCCTATGAGCATGATAAAGACCCCAATGAGGGGGAGGAGCAAGTTTTTTCCTTCACTTTGTAAAGGTTTTGATTTTGTTCCAAAAAAAAGTATCACAAGGGTGAGTATAAGGTAGCTATAACTTACCGAGTAGGCTATAAAAGCGCCAGGGGCTAGAGTGTAGAAAAAGATAGCTTTAGATACAAACCCTGCATCTTGTACAATGTTTCCAGTAAAATTTAGATACATGAGGGGGATGATGAGTAAGTAGCTCGCCATGATGAAAATCTTTACAGTAAGTTTTTTTACGTTGATAATATCGATAATAAAATGAGAGAGGGCAAATGGGGCAGAGAGAAGTCCTATGAGCATAATTTTGTTCCAAAACAAGGGTGTCATAAGACTACTGTTGAGGTGCATCATCATCGATCCAAAGCTCCAAATTGAGAAGAAAATCATATAGAGCTGGAAAGACCAATAAAAACGATCTTTTTTATACTGAAAGAAACCAAACATGGTGAAGAAAACATAAAGTAAGAAGGCGCTTGCTGGAATGATGGTCGAGATGTCGATATTCATATTTGTCCTTTTATAGCACTTTTATTTTTACCTATTATGCACTATTATAAGGGCAGAATATGATATTTATCAAACTATTTATACTTGGATGTATAGGATATTTTTTATCAGGACTCTATGATGTAGCGATTTTGTATGATAAATCCTTACTGAAGAGGCTTACTTTTATAGGTTTTTTTATAACGGCTCTTCCATATCTAATACTGCCATCATTAGTTACCTCCCCTTTCCCTTTATATATCCTTTTAATTTTACTCCCTTTATTGCTAATTTTTACAGGTTTGCTCATATATTCAGTATTCATCGAAATTCGATTAGGTGCAGAAAAACATGATGGACTTTATCAAAAAGGGACATACGGTTTTTCTAGACATCCTGGATTTCTTTGGTATACTACCATTAATTGTATTGTTACGATATACTTTTGGGATATAAGAGTCTTACTACTTTGTGTGGGTTTAACTTTTTGTAACTTATGTCTTATAACTATAGAAGATTGTGTTTTTTTCCCAAAGATGTTTCCTGAATACAGTGCGTATAGAAAAACTACACCTTTCTTGTTTTCGTTTCATTCACTATTTTATTGGAGAAACACACGATGATTAAACACATAATAAATACTGACGATGATATTTCTATACGAAAAATAATGCAGATATTTCTTAAAAAAGAAGGCTATAAAGTTACATCCTGTAAAGATGGGAACGAACTGCTTACCTTTTTAGAAAAAAATAGTGAACCAGTTGATCTTATTCTCCTTGATATCAAAATGCCTGGGCTCTCGGGGTTTGATGTGTTAGATATTATTCGCTCTTCATACTCATGGATTCCTGTTGTGATGCTTACAGCATTTACAGATCTCGATACTGGTCTAAAGGCTATGCGCCTAGGGGCAAAAGATTATCTAGCAAAACCTGTTTCAAGAGAGAATCTTATCTCTTGTGTAAAAAGGGTAATCAATGAATCAGAAAAAGCCAAAGATGATCTTGCTCTTTCCCTTAAAAACTTAGATCAACAAAAAGAGTTAGAAGGAAAATTAGAGATAGCTCTAGGTCGGCTCGATAATACTACCAGAAGTACTCTATTAGCATTAGCTGAAACAATAGAACAAAAAGATTCATACACAAAAGGACATTGTCAGAGGGTGAGTAACATCTCTATTGCAATAGGGAGAGCACTAGATCTTTCAAATGAAGAGATACGAATTATTGAGGGAGGTTCCCTTCTACATGATATTGGCAAGATAGGAATAAGTGAAGAAATTCTTAATAAATCAGCATCGTTAACGAAAGAAGAGTATGAATTAATAAAGATGCATCCTGTCTATGGAGAAAAAATAATTTCTCATATAGAACTGTTTCAGCCTTTTAGGTCTATAATTAGAAGTCATCATGAACGTCTTGATGGCAAAGGGTATCCTGATGGACTTAAAGGAGATGATATTCCTCTACATGTGAGAATTGTCACTATTGCAGATGCCTATGATAGCATGACAAGTGCAAGAGCCTATAGAGCCGCCCTCCCTGTTGAATTAGCTATAGAAGAGATAAAGCTTTTTAGTGGTTCCCAATTTGACCAGCACATAGTTAACCTATTTATTGATAGAGAATTGTTTCTCTTATAGTCCGATATCTCTTCTATAAAACAAGGCAGAACTCTTTATAGTTTTTACATCTTTATAACAAGCCTCTCGAGCCTTTTCAAGGGAATCTCCATGTTGTACAACAAATAGGACTCTTCCTCCATCTACATAAAAAGAAGAACCTTCGTTTCTTAGGGCCATAGAATAGGGGGTGATAGATTCATTCAACTCTACTTTACCCCCTTTTTCACAATTCACAGGATAGCCAATAGAGGCCATACATACCCCTAAAGTGGTGCCACTTTTGAATCTAAGGGGGAAAAAGGTTTTAGTAAAAGTTGATGCAATTGCACCAATAAGGTCAGATTCCATTGATTCAAGTAATACTTCAGTTTCAGGGTCTCCAAAACGAGTATTGTATTCGATTACTTTGATTCCTTCTCTTGTTTTCATTAACCCGAAATAGAGAATACCTGTAAAACTAATATTTTCATCTAATAATCCTTGTATTGTTGGGCGAACGATGTATTCGTCAATTATTTTAAGATCATCTTCTGTAATATATTCAACTGGGGTATAGGCTCCCATACCACCAGTATTTAACCCTTTATCTCCATCAAAAGCACGTTTGTAGTCCCTTACTGGAGCCATGCAATTGTAATATTCTTGATTAACAAAGGTGAGCAGGGAGAATTCTTTTCCTTCAAGGTATTCTTCAAAGACTATTTTTTTTGTAACATTAAAACTCTCTTTTAAAAATAGTTCTCCCTCTCTTCTATCTTCTGTTACAAGGACTCCCTTACCGAGAGCGAGTCCATCTTGTTTTATAACCAGAGGGCCTTGAATGCTTTTCATGTACCTATTAGCCTCTTCATACCTATTGAATGTTCTATAGTCTGCTGTTGGGATGTTATATTTTTTCATAAACTGCTTTGCAAAATCTTTAGAATATTCTAACTTAGCCCCATTTTTAAGGGGACCAAAGATGAGAATATTTCTTTTTACAAAATAATCTGTTATTCCTTCTAATAGATATGCTTCATTTCCTACAATTATAAGATCAATTGTATGCTCTTTGATGTATGTTTCTAAGGAGGGAAAAGATCCATCCCAACAGAGGTGGATGCGAAGGCCCTTAGTGAGCAACATGCCAGAATTCCCAGGAATAACATGCACTTCATCTACTAACTCAGAAGTAAGACTTTTTACTGCAATCGCATGTTCTCTTCCACCACTACCAATTACTGCTACATTCATAACAACTCTCCTTTTCTAGCAATCTGTGCAATGACTTTTGGATATAATTCATACTCACATTGATGTACCATCATCTCGAGCTCTTCTTTGTTTAGACCATCATAAAATACTCTTTGCTGAGCAAGTATCTCCCCTTCATCCATCCCTTCATCCACATAGTGGACAGTAACGCCATATAATTTCTTCCCATCCTTTATCGCCTGTTCGATAGCCCCTTTACCTTTGTAATAGGGGAGGTATGATGGGTGGATATTAATAATTTTTTGATAGTATGTATGGACAAACCATGGAGAGAATAATCGCATATATCCAGCTAAGACGATAAGGTCAATCTCCCTCTCTATTAATAATGAAGCAATATCTTCTTCCATTGCCTTTTTTGTAGGGTAGTTCTTTCTAAAGAATGTACGTGCCTCAATACCATATGTTCTTGCTATTTCAAGGGCACCACAAAGCTTGTCAGTAACAACGAGGGAAGCTTTTATAGAAGGAATGTCCCTATTAATAATGTTTTCTAAGTTTGTCCCCTTTCCGGAGGCAAAAATGGCAACTTTTATCACGATATTCTGATTCCTTTTTGATTAGAAATGTAGCCAATTTCACATGTATTCTTGTTAAACTCACGTAAGATGTGTAATGTTTTTTCCTTATCCTGTGGGTCTACTACTACTACAAATCCAATTCCCATATTAAAAATATGGTACATTTCATCTAATGAGATATCTCCTTTAGCCATGAGAAAGGAAAAGATTTCAGGAACTTTTACGTGAGCCACATTAAGTTCAATTCCAAATGATTCTTGATCAATCATACGAGGGAGATTTTCATAATACCCCCCACCTGTAATATGACTCATGGCGTGGATATCGATTTCTTTTTTTAAGGTTTTTATTTCATCTACATAGATTTTTGTTGGTTCCATGAGATGTTCTAGTAACGTTTTGTTTCCATGAAGAATCATTATATCAATTTGAGATTCTGAGAGTATTTTTCTTACAAGTGAATATCCATTCGAGTGGACTCCTGAGGAGGGCAGTCCTATCAGAATATCTCCCTCTTTTACTGATGAGCCCTTTATTTGTTTAGTTTTTTCAACTACTCCAACTGCAAATCCTGCAAGATCAAAATGACCTTCACTATAGAGCCCTGGCATTTCAGCTGTTTCCCCACCAATTAAGGATAAGGAGCCTAAAAGGCACCCTTTTGCAATACCTGAAACAAGCTGTTCAATTTCACTAGGGCGATTTTTGCCAACAGCAATATAATCTAAAAAGAAGAGAGGCTCTGCTCCAACTGTAATAATATCATTGACGCACATTGCCACTAGATCAATTCCTATCGTATCTAGCTTGTTATGTTCAAGGGCTAAGAGGAGTTTTGTCCCTACTCCATCAGTCCCTGATACAAGGACTGGCTCTTTATATGAGTAGCGAAATAGTTCAAATAATCCACCAAACCCTCCAATATCCCCATTAAATCCAAGACTTTTAGTTGATTTTATATGTTTTTTGATTCTTTCTATACTTTCATAGCCACTTTCTAAGCTAACTCCAGCTTCTTTATATTTAGATGACATATTTCCCTCTATTTTATGGTATGTGCTTCTTCTAACCCATTAAACATCTTTGTGATGTATTGGCCCGTAAAACATCCTCTGCAGAGCTCTTGTTGGGGATGACATTGTTTGAGCATTTCGATACTTATAAACTCCAAAGACTCTACTTTGTAATAGTCCATTAGTTCTTTTCTTGTTGTATGAGCCATAACGAGTTCTGAATAGGTAGAGATGTCTACTCCATAAAAACATGGATGAGTAATTTCAGGGGAAGCAATACGGACATGAATTTCTTTAGTCCCTGCTTCCTTTAATAGGTGTGTAATATGTTTTAATGTTGTTCCCCTTACAATAGAGTCATCGATGAGGACAATTCTTTTACCTTCTACAACTTTTCTAATTGCTGCTAATTTTAATAAGACCGCGCGGTCTCTTAGGTGTTTAGAGGGTTCAATGAAGGTCCTTCCAATGTATTTATTCTTAATAAGTCCAACTTCATAAGGAATTCCTGATTCTTGAGCATATCCTATAGCCGCACTAAGGGAAGAATCTGGAAT
>SABI01000390.1 GCA_009929055.1 Spirochaetia bacterium
GTAGAACAGAAGCAGCAGATTGCACACGAACAGAGGCAGGCTAAAGTCTACAAGGCAGAAACGGAAGCTATCAAGAAAAGCGTGATCCTTGAGGAGCCTCTTGTAGAACAGAAGAAGGTGGAGGTTGAAATTGAAAAAGCGGAAGAGTTGGAGGAAGTACTTGCTATTGCCAATAATATTGTGTCTGACTTTAACAGCGTGCAAAACTGTCCCGGAAACTCAAAAGATTGAGATTCCTCCGTATCCTATTGCTCCTCCAGTACGGCCTGAAATTGAAGAAATACCTCCTTATGATGTACTAGAGATGACTAAAGCATTCACAGTAAATATGGGTAGGCTTATCAAGCACATAGAGAAATGGGAACTCTACGACCAGTTAAAGGAAGAGTATTACTTGTGCAACATTATTCTCTTTATCTGAATTTGCTAGTAAAATATCGCTAAGTGAGTATAATACCAGTATGTCAACAATACTGTCAGCCGCAAAAATTAAAGAATTACTTGAACGAGAAGGGATTTATAATTCTATAGGAAAAATAGTTATTACTCTTAATGGTATTAACGTTACAATTAAGAAGAATGATATTATTGGGAATGCTCTTCAAGAGTGGCTTGAAGGATTCTTAGTAAGCCATGATATATATTTTCGGCCACAGCCATTGCAAGAATTCCCAGATTTATATCTCGGTGAATCAAATACCCAAAATCTTTGTGAAATGAAGACATTCTATGGCCCACGAAGACCTGCATTTGATATTGCGAATTTTATGACCTATATTAACTCTATTGCTGATAATGCTTACAGGTTGGACTCGGATTACATCATTTTCTCGTATACGCATAATGATGATGGTGAAATAATGATTCAGAATATTTATTGCAAGAAAGTATGGGAAATTGCCGGTC
Organism: Spirochaetia bacterium; assembly: GCA_009929055.1. Classification (GTDB taxonomy): domain Bacteria; phylum Spirochaetota; class Spirochaetia; order Sphaerochaetales; family Sphaerochaetaceae; genus SABI01. Next base: position 907 of record SABI01000390.1, read on the forward strand.
CAGCTCAATCCTATCCATTGAATGTCCAGAGAAAAAATGGACAGATTGTAAATATTCGTCCTATTGACTGGCGAGAGAATGGGGGCAGAAGAATCCAACCTTTTGCGAGTCTTTTAGAATTTCTAGTTGCACTCTATCAAACCTATCTTAATTATACAAATAGTGTAAGAACTACTAATGACTGGATCAATAGTGTGCTTAATGGGTATTATGAACATTGCGGTCAAGATCTCAGACCGCAGCTCAGACAAAAATTACCTCAAGCCAGGTAATCTGCTATTCGCTCAGCTATAGCCTCAATTACCGGAATGCATACAGTATTTCCTAATAAATCGAAGGCTTCTGAGTACTTGAGGAATGATAGGTCGTAATCCTCTGGGAAGCCAAACATTCTTAAGCCCTCACGGACTGTAAGTCTTCTGATACCTTTACCGTCAATAATGCCAAGTTTCGATACATCGGTTGCTACCAGAGTTGGGGCTACTCCATCAGGATCTAAAATCTTTGAGAAATCGAATGATAACTTTCCAGCAATAATATTATAACCTTTTACTTTTGTAGTATCTGAGATGCGTATCTTTCCAACGAGTTTTTTCGGATGCTCATAGGCTATGTATCCCTTCTCAGCCAAATCATCAAGAAGATCCTGTAAATTAGGATCATCAAAGAATGTTTGAATTTGTTCTTTTGTCAATGGCATCCCATCCATCCAGTCAATACCGATTTCTTCTGCCCAATGTTTTTTCCTGCGCTCTTTCAGAAGAGTGTTAAGAAGCTCTCTCTGTCTGGATGAAGTCTTCCCCTTAATTTCTAAATCCCAGCTATGAACATTATTCTCTCCACCACGTTTATCTTTAATTTGCATTCCAACTAGAAGTTCTATGGGATAATGTTTTAAAAGGGCTTTAGTAAACTTATTGTTGATACTTGGATATCCATATTCCTGGATATCTCTAATTGTAGCATGCGTGATATCAAAACCTGTCAAAGGGACTTCTTCAATTTGAGTTCCGACAATATAGACTCTTTTTCGTGATTGGGCTAAACCGAAGTGCTGCCCATCGAGTAGTTTGTAACTGACGTGATAGCCTAGACCTTTCAAGTGGCTAATAATTATTTCAAGAGTTCTTCCTTGGTCGTGATTAATTAATCCTTCTACAT
>SABI01000068.1 GCA_009929055.1 Spirochaetia bacterium
CTTGCTTGTTGTGTTCTTTATAGTAGGATTGAATATAGATAAGGGTTTCAATATTCATCGTTAAGGCTAACTCTTCTTTCAGGGTCTTTAGTTCAAGTGGGGTGAACTCTTTTAGATTAGAGACATCTTTAATGTGTTTTTCTGTAGGGATTGGCATCTCTTCAAAGGCCAATCCTCGTTCTCTTGTATCAACCCGATTAATAAGAAATGTTCGTATTTTATCTAATACATCAGTAGGGATGATTGCATCAAATACAATTACAGTAGAGGAGCGAATAGTAAAATCTTTTGAGTTTTCTAGGATAAGTTTTCCTGCTTGTAATGCATAATAGGCCCTTTGGTCAAAGTGTCCTGCTAAGAATGTATAGGCGAGTGTTGTCCCTTTTGAGGTCTCTATTGAGTGGGTAATTTCATCTGTTATTGGGTCAGCTAAGATCTCATTTTCAAAATATGCTAATTCTTCACTCCCCAGACCTTCAATCTCATATAATGCATAGACTACACCTGTGACTTTAATGTGGAGAGCTTTTTCTATCCTTTGACATAGTGAAGTACTTACAACATCAAACTTATCTCTCTTTTTTACAAACACTTGATCTCTATTCATCTATTTCTTGCCTCTTTGATGAGATTAATATCTTTGAGTAATCCGTTTATATGACCAACTTTTCTATTATGCTGGATGCTATTTTTACCATAATCGTAGAATTTCCCTGCAGGGGGATGAGTTTTTATCCCTTTATAGTGTTGTCCTAAAACATTGACCATACACCAAGAGGAGTCTATTTCTATATTGGGGTACTTAAGTCCTAATAAACTGTAGAGGTGGAGGTCAAACTGACTTACATTTGCTGCATCAAGGGTAATGTGGCCTGAGTTATGAACTCGAGGGGCAACTTCATTTACATAAAGTTGTCTGTTATGCAAAAAGAATTCAACGGTGAGGACTCCATAATAGTTAAGGTCTACAGCTATCTGTTTAGCCTTTATGAACATCATTTCTTCAAGGTCTTTATCAATGTGAGCAAAAGTAGAGGATTCAAGGATTTGATTCACATGTTCATTTAATAATGGAGGGTAATGGGTAATCTCTCCATTAATATTGCGGGCAATAATTAATGAATACTCTGTAATAGGGTGAAGGTAGGATTCTGCTGTCATACCGATTTCTACATGGTGTAGATCACTTTCACTTTGGATTAGGTGTTGTCCCTTACCATCGTATCCTAAGGTTGTACTCTTTACGATATAGGGAAAATCATAAGTGAAACCATCTGTTACCTCTTTATAGGGGACACACTGAATACCTGGAAGTGAGTTAATGAATTCTTTTTCTTTTATTCGATGTTGCAGGATCTGTAGAGCTTTTGAACCTTGAATTGCATTGTGTAATGGCTCCACAACAGAAACTGGAATATTTTCAAATTCGTAGGTAATAATATCTACTTCTTGGGCAAATTTCATGATAGCTTTTCCATTACTAAAGGAGCCGCAGGTAAATGAATTACTGATCTCTTTAGCACAGGAGTGAAAGTTAGGGTCATAGATTGAAATGTGGGGGACAGAGGTTAATCGCATAGCTGCTTGAGCTAACATTTTCCCTAATTGTCCTCCTCCAAGGATTCCTATGCTAGGACTCATATTCACCGAGGCCTTGTTCCAATACATCGAGCGATACTTTTTTTCTATTCTCTTCTAAGAGAGAACTCAATTCTTTGTTTGTAAGGGAGAGGATACGTAAGGCAAATAGGGCTGCATTTTTGCTTCCGGCAACACCGATACTCATTGTAGCTACGGGGACTCCTGCAGGCATTTGTACAATAGAGAGGAGGGAATCGATTCCTTGCAGGGTGCTACTTTTTATTGGAACTCCAATAACTGGAAGTGTTGTTACACTAGCAACCATTCCTGGTAGATGGGCAGCCCCGCCGGCTCCAGCTATGATGATATCATAGCCTTTATCTTTTGCAGTTTTTGCAAATTCTATCATGTATTCAGGTGTTCTATGGGCTGAAACGATTTTAACATCGACCTCTACTGAATATTCTTTAAGGATTGGGAGTGCTTCTTTCATCTGAGGGTAATCAGATTTAGAGCCCATGATTATGGCAACTTTCACTTCTTCTCTCCTAGAACGTTTGTTCTTTTAATATTACATCGTGTGCTGAGCCTTCTGTTAAGCTCATCTCTGATATCACTGTGAGATTTGATTTCTCTCTAAATTCTTTTAGGGTGAGGCTGCCTGAATTAACCATAGCGGCTTTCACTTTATGGAGGGTGATAAGTAGGTTGTCTTTCAATGGGCCAGCATAGGGGACGTAAGAGTCTACCCCTTCTTCAAATTCTAATGGGCTTTCCTCGGTTTTGTCGTATCTAGCCCAGTTTTTTGCTCGGTTTGATCCTTCTCCCCAATACTCTTTCACATAATTGCCGTTTATTTTATATTTGCGTCCAGGAGATTCTTCAAACCGAGCAAAGTAACGTCCTAGCATTACAAAGTCTGCTCCCATAGCGAGGGCAAGGGTTACATGGTAATCTTGAACTATCCCTCCATCTGAAGCTACTGGTATGTAATAGCCTGTTTTCTCTCTATATGCATCTCGTGCTTTTACTACTTCTAATATTGCTGTCGCTTGTCCTCGACCAATTCCTTTTTGTTCACGAGTAATACAAATTGAACCACCTCCAATTCCAATTTTAATAAAATCTGCACCACAATCTGCTAGGTAGTTGAAAGCATCCACATCAACAACATTTCCTGCCCCTATTTTTACTGAGTTTCCGTATGTTTCTCTTACAAAATCTATGACATCTTTTTGGTATTCGCTGTATCCATCTGAAGAATCGATACATAGGATATCGGCACCACTATCTATTAATGCTGGAATGCGCTCTTTGTAATCATGTGTATTTACCCCAGCTCCTACGATGTAAGACTTTTTTTCGTCCATCATTGCATTGGGGTTTTCTTCATCAGAGTAATAATCTTTTCTAAACACTAATGAAGAGAGGCTGTTTCCTTTTACTATTGGCAGTACGTCTAATTTATGTGTCCATAGCATATCGTATGCTTCATCGAGGGATATGCCCTCTTTCCCACACACTAGTTCTTCTATGGGGGTCATCAATTCATTTACTGGAGTTTTTAGATCCATTTTTGGAATACGCCAATTGCGAGAAGTAATAATTCCTAAAAATTTTCCATGAGGGCATCCATTAGAGGTGACAGTAATGGTGGTGTGGTTTGTTGTGTTCTTAATTTTTACTACATCTTCTAAGGTAGAATTGAGGGTAAGGTTATATCTACTTTCAACAAATCCAAGTTTGAATTCTTTTACTTTTCGAATCATTTCCACCTGAGATGTGATAGATTGGGATGAGTAGATAAAGGAAATGCCTCCTTGCCTAGCAAGAGATATTGCCAAGTTATCATCACTTACTGCTTGCATGATTGCTGAAGTGAAGGGGATTTCTAATTGGAGGGTAGGGCTTTCACCTATTTTGAATTTTGTGATTGGGGTTTTTAGTGAGACTTTCTCTGGTGTATCTGTTTTTTTTGTAAGGCCGGGGATCAAGAGGTATTCGTTAAATGTTCTTGATACTTCTTCGTAGATTTTTGCCATGGTTCCTCCTGAAATAAAAAAAGTAGACTTTTAGCAAGTTTACTTTTTCAACAACAAAAGAGGATCGAATCGTGGATTCGATTATTTTTGCTGTATCATAGTCCCCAGATTTACGGTAGGGGGTAGAAACTTGCTAACCTTATTATAGCTATTATATGATACGCTCTATGTGTAACTGGTTTATCCAGTTCTCTCTATATACCTATGCCTATTGGCAGTCGGTATCGAATGGTACTAATTTCAGGTGATAAGTGTCAATAGATTAATTGTTTCAAACATAGGTAGAAATAATTATTCTCTGATATGGTATACTCAAAGAGATGAGAAAATTATTGACATATTTCTTAATAGTATTCCTTTCTTTTTTCTCTTCTTGTTCTCTCTTTCAAGATTATGGAAGTGATATTCCATATACGATTAAGCAAGGAGAGCACTATTCAACACACGAATTGTTTAAGTATGTAAATGGGAACACTATTACATTCTCTTTTCGATTTGATTCTTCTGCAATCTATGATATAGGAAGCGAACAGAGTGATATAAATAAGCTCTTTGGGTTTGCTGAAGGGGCTGCTCAAAATATTCACAATTATTCTGCGAGGTTTGGGTGGAGGTATTTCAATGAAAGAATTGAGATCTTAGCCTATTCTTATGTAAATGGAGAGAGGATGAGCTCTTTGTTAGGAACTGCTGAGATTGGTGTCGATTACATAGGCTCTATTACCTCTTACTCTGATGCGTATGAGTTCTCATATAGAGGTAATAGTGTTGAATTTGAAAAAAATCCTCACTATTACAGGACAAGAAAATATCTTTCTTATCCCTATTTTGGGGGAAACATAACTGCTCCACATGATGTTACAGTATGGGTTACATTGATTGGATTCATATAAGTTTCAAATGTAATGAAATCCATAAACCAAATTTTTGGATTATATAGTAAAAAGCTCCCTTGATTTCTCAAAGGAGCTTTTTCTACTATGCGGCTGACTGGACTTGAACCAGCACAAGATCTCTCTCACTAGCACCTCAAGCTAGCGTGTCTACCAATTCCACCACAGCCGCAAGTAACAGGTGAAAAATTACACTTTTTTCTCCTGTTGGTCAAGTCTTATTCCTTAAAAACTATCTAATCAAAGTGAGGTAAATGTATCAAGGAGGGTATCAAAAGTTTTTAATGCTTCCCTTACCGGTTCTTCAGTACTCATATCAACTCCAGCTAGTTTTAATGAATCAATAGGGTAGGTGGATCCTCCTGAAGATAAAAATGAGAGATAATCACCTCTTTCTTTCTCTCCTCCATTAAGTACTTTTTGAGAAAGGGCAATAGCTGCACTAATACCTGTTGCATATTTATAGACATAAAAGGCTCTATAAAAGTGAGGTATCCGTAGCCCTTCAAGGTCACTTTCTTCACTTAGTACTACCTTTTCTCCAAAATATTGTTCAAGTAGTTTTCTATATTCTCCCCTTAATAGTTCGACTGTAATAGGTTCTCCCCCTTCTGCAAGAGTGTGAATAATATGCTCATATTCTGCAAACATTGTTTGTCTATAAAGGGTAGCTACTGTATCTTCGAGTTGTTTCGAAACAATATACTTTTTCATTACGTTGTCGTTTGTGTTATTGAGCAAATAGTGGGCAAGTAGTTGTTCGTTAAAGGTTGAAGCAACTTCTGCTTCAAAGATTGTATAATCGTAAGAAGGATATGGATTGTTTTTAGCACTATAGTAGGAGTGCATCGAGTTCCCCCCTTCATGAGCCAAGGTAAACACATCTCGTAACACATCTTCGTGGTAGTTCATGAGGATATAAGGAGGGCCAGAAAAACTGCCGCTGCTAAAGGCACCAGAGCGCTTCCCTTTATTCTCATATCTATCTACCCATCTGTCGTGGGTAAGCCCTTTTCTTAATGTAGTGACATACTCTTCTCCTAAAGGGGAAAGGGCTGAAGTGATTACATCTACTGCCTGTTCATAGGTATGGGTTACTTTTACCCCTTCAACCATTGGTGCATATACATCGTAGTGGTTGAGTTTCTTTAAACCTAACTGATTCTTCCTTATATCGTAGTAACGATGAAGGGAAGGGAGGGCTTCTTTGACACTACTAATGAGAGAGTCATATACTGCATCTTCTACATTATCAGGGAACAAGAACATGCTTCTTACATTGGTATGTTTTCTCACCTTAGATCTAAAAATGTCTTGCTTTACACTTGTTTCATATAAACTAGCGAGGGTATTTTCATGGCTATTGAAAGTCTTATAAAACTTCTTGTAAGCAGCTTTTCTCACTTTCTGGTCAGTATGTTGCATAAACAAGGAGTAGGTGCTTTGTGATAAAGGAATAATTCCTTCATCGGTTTTAATTGAACCAAAATCAAAATCAATATTGGTAAGGGCTGAGAATGTTTCGTTTGCCTTGTGTCCCACTTCACTTTGAAGAGCCATGAGGTGTTCCATTTCACCACTGAGTACATGGGGTTTGTATCTAAGCATTTTCATCACCATTACTTTATGATCTTTGAATGATGGGTCTAGTAGCCAAGAAGTAATTGTGTTCTCATCTATTGAGAGGATCTCTGGTTCAATAAAGCTCATGGCAGCAGATACATCGGTGAGGAGGGTAGTGGCCATACTTTTTAAGCGTTGGTTTGTATTATCAGAGCCATCTGCTGCATGACGTAAGAATGAGTATTGCATTACTTTTTCACTCTTTAAACTAATAGAAGAGACATACTCTAGGACTTCTAGAAAAGTTTCTTTACTTGTTCCAATTTTCCCTTGAAAGGAAGGGGCTTTATGAGACAATAGTTTAATTTCTTCTAGATCTGCATGAAAAGCTTCTTCTTCAGTATAAAGGTGGTCAAGGTTCCAAGTATCTTCTTTTTTTACTTCACTTCGTAGTGGTATCGTGTGCTCTTTCATCTGTATTATTGCTCCTTAGAGAGGGAATCAAGCATGACCATTACATCTCGTACTGCTTTTCCTCTGTGGCTTATTTCATTTTTCTTAGTAAGTGATATTTCAGAAAGTGTTTTATTAAGAGAGGGGATAAAGAAGATTGGGTCATACCCAAAACCCTCTTTTCCTTTTTGAGAGTCAATTATTACCCCTTCTAAAGATTGGCTAAATAGGTAAAAATTATCTTTTGATAGCACTAAAGCTATAGTACAAATAAATCGGGCACTTCGATGCTCTTTATCTACATGTTTTAAGTTTTCTAACAAGAATTCATTCTTTTCAAATGAACTCAAAGACCTATTAAACACATCTTCACCATAACGGGCAGTATATACTCCTGGCCTCCCATCTAGGGCATCAACAAAGAGTCCTGTGTCGTCTGCTATTGTAGGTTTATTACTTAATTTGTAAAGATGCATTGCCTTGCCTAAGGCGTTAAGGAGCAATGTGTCCTCAGTCTCTTCAAAGTAATAATCAATACCTATCTCAGTAGGTAAAGATATCTTGTGTGGGGTTATTAAAGAGGCTATTTCATCTCTTTTATGGCTATTTTCAGAAGCAAATAATAGATTCATTTCTTGAATTTACTCACTTTTTAGATTCTCGTCTACTAAGGGCTTTAAATAATTAAAAAGGGATTGTAGTCCTGAGTCTACTGTTCCTTTAGGAACTCCTGTAACTTTACCAGCATTTTGGTGGGTGACGGTAGTTGGCCGAGTTCTTACCTTACTATTCATTTGATAAAAAAAACGGCTCTCTTTTTCTAGTTTTTTCTCTACTCGCTCGATATAAAAAGGGTGGGCTTCTACTGATACCAAATACTCTTTTTCCCTTTGTAAGAATTCTTTTTCAAAGAAGTGACTGTCTCTTATTCTTTTATTTTCTTGTTGTAGGGTAATTCTTTTATCACTTAAAACAATCGCGTTACTAATCATTTCAGCTAGTTCTATCTCCTCCATTTTTAAGTATTCGGCTAAAAATGAGATGTGAGAGGGGCTGAGGAGATCGCTACATAGTAAGATAAGGTGAATTATCCTTTTTTTGAAGGGGACAGATGTATCTATTTTTTTCTTTAATTCTAGGGAGACGGGACTTTCGGATGACCACATTAATTCTTCAGATCCTGTATCATCTCCATAGGTGAGGTGTGGTCTCATATCGAGGCTACATTCTGTTTGTTTTGTATAGAAGAAGTATTCAATATCTTCATGGGCCATTTGATCGCAGACAAACCGTCGTTTCTCTTTTCGTATCATTTTAACAAATGAATGAGCTTGTAAAAATGCAATTTTCTTTATGTAGTTTTCAAAAGGAATTCCATTATAGGTAAAGGTGAGCAATAGAGTTTCAATTCGGGGAAGAACATAAAGAAGGAGATCTGCAGCTTGGTAATCTTCAATAATTTTAATGGTTACAGGATAGGTGTAGATGATGATTTGGCAGTAACTCACTAGTTCTCTTTTAAGGATGGTTGAATGTGGTTCTTTTTGAAAAAGCAACACTTTTTTAGTTAAATAAGACTTCATAAGGCCTCCTTGTTTTGGGAAAAAACAAGGAAACATTAAGTGTGCCAAAAGACAACTTTATAACATGATAAAGAGTTCTAGGTTAAATAAATAAAAATTTTTATTAGATGAGTTGTCCCTCTATGAGGGGAAATAGTTTTGCTTTTAATGCCTCTAGTGGTAATTTGATTGTTGCGCCAGCTGCTTTTTTATGGCCACCTCCCCCAAAAGATGCCGCAATTTTACCTACATCCACATTTGAATTATGAGAAGCTCTAAAGCCGACTTCCCAAGAATCTCCTTCTAAATGTTTGATGTAAAGGACAGCTTGTACCCCTTCTATACCGAGTAATTGGCTATAGAGGGAGTCACTTGGTCTGTCTGAGGCATCATAATCAGTAAACACCCCCTTTTCCTCAATGGCCATCATCACCTTTCCTTCAAAAAGGGGGGTCGTGGAGGATAAGAGTTTTCCTAGATAGAGTCTAGAAGAGAGGGTATGCCCCCCTTCCATCCTATTATAGACTTCATTAGGACTTACCCCTGTTTCAACTAATTGGGCAACGAGGTTAAAAGTTTCCCCTCTATATGGGCCGATAAACTTGAAAAAACCTGTGTCGGTAGCAAAGCCAAAGAATATATGTTCAGCAATCTCATGGGTGAGCTTCACTTCGAGTGCTTTGTATAGTTGCATGATACACAGTGTGGTGCTAAAACTTTTAGGGACAATATAGGTAATGTCCCCAAAACGACTTCCTGAAGCATGATGGTCTACTACTAATGTAGTGAGTCCTTGTATTTCATCCCCTATATAGCCAATACGATCTAGTGTAGAACAATCTACCATAACAACGAGCGGATTCTTCTCTTTGAGTTGTGGGTCAACGTGACGGGCAAATAGTGGTTCATATTCACTTATTTCTTTTCTAGAAAAGGGCCCTGCATTTACCAGGTGAACTTCTACTGATAGTGATTGAAGAAGTTTAGCCATTGCTATTTGGGAGTGGATACAGTCTCCATCTGGGGAGATGTGCCCTACAACGATAGCAACAGAGGCATCATGAATTGCAGATAATACATTAGGTTCAACTTCTGGATATTCAAACATGATGCTTCTCCTTATTACTCTTCTTATGCTGGTAGTTCACTTGAATCCTTTGGTGAAATGAGTTTCATTTGTTCAACAGCTTCTCGAGTAATTGTTACTTCTTTAATCGATTTCTTTGAAGGAATGTCATACATCACTTCAATCATAATGTTCTCGACTATACTTCTTAATCCTCTCGCACCAGTTTTTTGAATAATTGATTTTTCAGCAATTGCTTCAATGGCTTCTGGTAAGAAGTGGAGTTCAACATCGTCAAGTTTGAAAGAAGCTGTATATTGTCTAATAATAGAGTTCTTAGGCTCTGTTATAATTTGCATTAAATCTTCTTTTGTGAGGTTGTTTAAGGCTACATGAATAGGTAAACGACCAATAAATTCAGGGATAAGGCCAAATTTTACAAGGTCATCTGGGTGCATTTGTTTAAATAATGAAGAGTTGTCTCTTTCGTTATTATTGATTTGGGCACCAAACCCCATTTGGTGAGCACTAACTCTCTTTTCTATTACCTTGTCGAGTCCTACAAAGGCTCCACCACAGATAAATAGAATATTACGAGTGTTGATTTTTAACATCTCTTGGTTAGGGTGCTTTCTCCCCCCTTGAGGTGGTACGGAGGCTTCAGTCCCTTCAATTATCTTTAGAAGAGCTTGTTGCACCCCTTCACCCGATACATCACGAGTGATAGAGACGTTTTCCCCTTTCTTGGCAATTTTATCAATTTCATCTACAAAGATAATCCCGTGTTCAGCCTTTTGAATATCGTTATCAGCATTTTGGATGAGTTTAAGGAGAATATTCTCTACATCTTCTCCAACATACCCAGCTTCAGTAAGGGTCGTAGCATCGGCTATAGCAAAAGGAACTTTTAGTTTTTTTGCTAAAGTTTTCGCTAGGAGTGTTTTTCCTGTTCCTGTTGGCCCTATAAGTAAAATATTTGATTTATCCATCTCGAGTCCCTCTTGACGGAATTTATGATCAAATTTTACCCTCTTGTAGTGATTATAGACAGCAACTGATAAGACTTTCTTCGCACTATCTTGTCCGATAACAAAGTCATCTAAATAATCGTGGATTTCTTTAGGAGTTGGAATTTCTGTCAAAAATTCTGGCTGATCTTCCTCTCCAGATGAAATCCCTTGGTTAGTGAGCATATTATTACAATTGTCTACACAATAATTACAAATTGCTACTCCAGGTCCATAAAAAAGAGATTTCGTTTCTGCAGTACTGCGACCACAAAAAGAGCATACTTTAGTGTTTCGTGCCATTGTTCGCTCCCATCATGATTTTATCAGCAAGTCCGTAAGCAACAGATTCTTCTGCTGTGAAAAAATAATCACGTTCTAAATCTTTTGCAATTACGTTTTTTGGTTGCCCCGTGTGAGAAGCAAAGTAGTCTATAGATAATTGTTTGATACGAAGGAGTTCTTTTGCATGTATTTGGATGTCAGAAACCTGTCCTCCAACTCCACCAAATGGTTGGTGTATCATTACCCTTGCTGATGGTAGGATAAATCTTTTACCAGGGCTTCCGGCAGCTAATAGGAGTGCTCCCATACTTGCCGCTTG
>SABI01000391.1 GCA_009929055.1 Spirochaetia bacterium
TATGGTGTTAGCAGTTACAATAACAGAGTACCTCATTTTGATGGAGGAGTAGGAATGGATTGCTTTGTAAGAGCATTTAATGAAATGGGTTTTGAATGCACACAAATGCATAGTAAAACATTTGATGGATATGAATTCAGAAAGGTAGAAAAATGAACAAGCTACATAGAGATATGAGAGATACTGTCTTTTTCTTTAAGAAGATGGTAGAAAGGTCTGGTGCTAATTATGACCTGTCAGCATGGTTTCACGCAGTGTATAAAAAGAAACACTATCCTGTATGGCTAAGGCTTGTTAAAGACTTAACTACAGAAGGTGTAGCAAAGGTAACAATTATAGTACATTCATCAGAAAAAGACATTACTGGCGGATGGAAAGCATTAAGAGAACATAATTCATTTAAAGAATTTATGATTACAGAAAAGGAGTTAGATTATGACAAACAGAACAGATGAACTACTATTGTTCTATGACAAGGCTGAAGCTGAACTAAAAGCATTGGAAGAACTTGGCTTGGAATCAGATGAAGCACAAGAGAAGCTTGCTAACATTGAATATCAAATTACTAAAGAGGTTAACAAGCTGGACTTCTGGATAGGCTCAATTAAACAGAGAACTACAAGCTTAGAATCACTTAAACTTCAATTCAAAGAAGCTATTGCACAGCTTGATAAAAAGATTAAAGCTAATGAGAATACTATCAAATGGATTGAAGAGAATACATTGCCAAAGCTTGTTAACTCTAAAGGTAAATTAGACACAGGATTTAGAAAATATACAATATATGAAGCAGAAGGAGAGCTTGTTGTATCAGACCAGTCTAAGATACCAGAAGAATTTATCAAAACAAAGATTGAACAATCGCTTGACAAAGTAGCCCTTAAAAAATATGTTAAAGAAAATCAACCTGAATGGGCTACAATACAAAAAGTAAAGAGAGTGAGAGTAAGTTGATATCAAGAACACTCATACTACAAACTGATAACTATAGTTTTTACATAGCACTATGGACAGGTGAATACTATGCTGATTTAATGCCTAAATTAAGCTTAGAAATGGCTAATGGGAATATAGCATTAACTCTTGTTTATCTTACGTTAGCATGCCGTTATAGAGGCTTAAAAGCTATAGCATTAGGACTGTCATTCTTCTTTATTGAATTTGGAGTAACTAATGATAGTGATAAGGAACAACATAATGAAAGCTAAAAAGAAAACAAAACAAAGAGAAAGGAAAAGTGATGCTTTGATAGTTTACTGTGCAAAGTATAGCAAAAGACCTAAGTTAGCAAGTGTAAGACTAGACAAAAAGCTTGTTAACATGATTAACACATGCAGAACAAGAGACAAGAAGCTTGAACTGCAAACTCTTATTACAACAAGTATGTTAAGAGAGAAGGTTAAGCATGTATTAGGTGAACCATGTAAATATTGTGGTACGATATTAGACCATAACAACATAAGCTTAGACCATATTGTGCCATTAGCAAGAGGTGGTAACTCATCAGAAGCAAATGTACAATTCATTTGCAATATTTGTAATAGACAAAAGGATAAGATGCTGGAACAGGAATTTAAACAACTGAAAGAACTAATCAATAGTTTCAGCGAAATATCCAGAATATATGTCAATAGAAAACTAAGTATGAACGGAGGACACTATGACCTTTCAAAAGGGACACAAACTGAATCAAAAGAAGGTTAACAAGGATGTTGTTGTATCTACAGAGACTACAGACTTGCCTACAGAAAATGAAGCTGTTAATCATGAGATTATTGGAGCTACAAACTCTATCCAGCAGTATGTTAACGAAGATGTCTTTAAGGTAAACCTGAATGGGAATAACATGTATGAATGCTTAGGCATAACAGCTGAAGAAACAGCTGACTTATTCAATCAGGTTAAACAAATTAACAGGTTAAAGATAACCAAAGCTGAAAGAACACAACAGCTTGTTAACCTATTTTTATCAAACAAAAAAAACATAGCAGTAATCTGCTGGCTAAATGTAAAATTATAAAAAAGAAAAGGAGAAAATCATGGCTTTTTACAGACCA
>SABI01000392.1 GCA_009929055.1 Spirochaetia bacterium
CTATTACATGGGTGGGTAAGCAAGGAAAGTATACTATATTTTTTTTAGTTCGTAGGAGGAAGAATTTGTTTCAAGAATGCTTGAGTTCGCTCATGTTCAGGGTTGGTAAACATTTTTTCAGGGCTAGATTCTTCAATAATAACCCCTTCATCCATATAAATAACTCTGTCTGCGACTTCTCTAGCAAACCACATTTCGTGGGTTACAACAATCATCGTCATCCCTTTTTTGGCCAAATCTGTCATTACAGTAAGGACTTCTCCAACTAATTCTGGGTCTAGTGCACTTGTAGGCTCATCAAAGAGCATTATCTTAGGATCCATTGCGAGGGCTCTAGCAATGGCAACACGCTGTTTCTGTCCCCCACTAATCATTGAAGGGTACACTTCTGGTTTATCACTTAGCCCAACTTGGTCTAAAAGGGCGAGAGCTTTCACTTTGGCCCTCTTTTTATCCATCTTTTTTACATGAACCAATCCTTCCATCACATTCCCTAACACATTCATGTGAGGAAAAAGATTGAAGTGTTGAAAGACCATTCCTAAATCTTGACGAGTCTTATTGAGGAGTAGTTCATTTTTTGTAATCCTCTTTCCTTCAATGTAAATTTTCCCATTTTTTGTATATTCAAGGAAATTTACACATCTAAGGAGGGTACTTTTACCACTTCCACTTGCACCAATTATTACTACAACTTCTCCCCTCTTTACATCAAGGGAGATATTCTTTAAGACATGGTTTTCGCCATACCATTTATTAATTTTCTCTATTCGTAGGTATGGGGCATTTTGTAATGTTTTTTTCTTTTTAGTTTTACTATTTTTTATAGTTATTTCATTAGCCGTTGTCACGATCACTCACCTGTAATTTTTTTTCGATTGCTCGAATACTGAACGATAAGATGCTCGTCATTACTAAATACCACAGTCCTACAATAATAAACATCTCCATATACATAAATGTAGAAGAGCCCATTTGTCTTCCCCTGAGCATCAATTCTGGTACCGCTATAGTAGAAGCAAGAGAACTATCCTTGAGTGCGATAATTAGTTGGTTACCTAATGAAGGAACCGCCCTTTTAAATGCTTGAGGGAGAATAATTCTCCTCATAGCTTTTGATTGACTCATTCCAAGAGATCTTGCGGCTTCCATTTGCCCGTAGTGAATTGATTGGATGGAACCACGAAATATTTCTGCTATATAGGCAGCGTTATGTACCCCCAGGGCAATAACAGCAGATGGGATTGGATCTATCGTCACAATGCTTGTGAGTCCATAATAGACTATAAATAATTGCACTAATAAAGGAGTTCCTCTTACTAGAAAGATATATCCCCTTGAAAGGGCCGATAAGATTCTATTTTTCGACAACCTTCCTAATGCTACTATTAATCCAGCTACAAGTCCAAAGAGGACTGCTAGAGTGGTAATTTGAAGAGTATACCACGCGGCTTCACTAAATAAGAAAAACCGCGATGGTATGACTGTTAAATCCCACGGAATTATTGAAAGACTTAACAAATTTACTCCTTAGTAATATCTTCGCCGTTGAACCAAGTAGCACTAATTTCTGCTAAGGTTCCATCTGTGTGCATATTAGCGAGAATAGTATCTACTTTTTCTCTTAACTCATCAGCATCTTCATGAAATGCGATTCCCATTCTTTCTGTACGTAAGACACTTCCTAAAGCGGTTACTTTATCTCCACCTTTAAGTTTACTTACAGC
Organism: Spirochaetia bacterium; assembly: GCA_009929055.1. GTDB lineage: Bacteria > Spirochaetota > Spirochaetia > Sphaerochaetales > Sphaerochaetaceae > SABI01. Next base: position 1,728 of record SABI01000392.1, read on the forward strand.
ATTAAGTCCAACAACTCTGTCGGTAATTACTCCGTCATTACGCTCATTTATGAGTTCCATGAGGGTTTGGTTATCATCTTCATAGAGTTTAGCTTTAATACCAAGAGTTACGGCATCTTGTTCAAAGGTAGTCCCAGTTACAAGGCCTGCAACCATTGTGGCATCAATATCGCTTGGTGTTTTATAAGGACCATCTTTTAAAACAAAGAGCTGAGCTCCACTATAGTAATATGGAATTGAGAAATCGACTCTCTCTTCTCTTTCTTCTGTAATAGCCATACTACCTAAAATTGCGTCATAACGCTTCGCCCGTAGCCCTTCAATAATAC
>SABI01000393.1 GCA_009929055.1 Spirochaetia bacterium
ATGTAATTCTTGATTATATATTTCTTTCAATATATCAGAATACTCGGGTAGCATAAATTCAACCTGAGAAATCTGCGATATTAACGCATCAACCTCTTGTACTAACCCCAAGCCAATATTATACTTATCCATATCTTCTGCTTTTTCCCGTTTTATGCGCTCGACATCTTCTTCAGGGCCATTTTCAAACTCGTTATCGCCTTCTTCCATATCTTCTTCGGGCTCAATACCAAAATCTTCATCATCAAAATTCATTTCATTATTCATTTTATTATTCTCCCTTGTTTCAAAAAATTCACCATAAGTAGACTCTTCTGCTACTATAGGCCTAGTATTACAATTAAATATTGTAAAAGACATTCTATCGTTTCTTTCTAACGAGGCCTGTACAATCCTTGCCTCTTCAATAGTACTTACTACCCTATCTACAAAAGCACGATTAGCATAATTATCATAATAACTTTGAGCGACTATCGCATATCCTTTAGACACTTGATATAATCTTAAGCCATCTGAATACTCTGTTGCTGCCGCTTCAGTTATACCCTCAAGTAAATTATCATCCTCTCCATCATTTTTCTCCTCTATTAACTCTTTAAGGGCTTGAGTTTGGAGTTTTGTTTTTTCTACGGAAAGAACCTTATCAAATAATCCCTCTTGTGAACCTAATATGTGAGAGTTTGGAGGATAAACATAATATGTAGAATCATCTATCTCTTCTGCCCTTCTTAAATAACATAAACCCTCTAAGGTCCTAATTAAATCTGTCCAAGCCATTCCTAGCCTGCTTGCTTCATAGGATATTCCACCCCGCATATTAGCAAACTGCTTTTCTTTTGAAATCTTTTTTCCGCCTAGTGCCTCAACTACTGCCTCCCCGTATTTCTCCACTTCTAGCTTTCCAAAAAAATCATTATTGTCTTCCGTTGCAACACTTAAACTATCTAAACCTTGCTTACCCATTAAACCTTGCTTACCCACTAAACCTTGCTTACCCCTCGCTGGAGTACTTTCCCAAACACCCCTTGATGTAACTTGAAATAATTTGTGTATTTCTTCTCCTAAAGAATTAAAGTCTGTAAAGTTATTGCTGCCTCCACTATAGTCTTTCAAGGATTTTGCGGCACGATACATTACATGATTTCCCCACTTTGAATCGTGAGAATCATTATACTCACAGGAAACAAAAATATACTTTCCACTCTCTGGGTCTTCCACAAACGCTGTAAAATCTCTCCAATTAGGGCTTGAGGTATGTACAACATAATTATACGGTCGCACCATCTCTTTTAATGCCTTGGTACAAGCCTTATGAAAAGCAACCGTCCTTGGCTTATCCGGTGTTTCGTGGTCATAATCTTTATCTAGTACCTCTAAAAAAATTCTCTTAATATAATCCATTTTTCTCTCCTTATATTATACTACCTGTCAATAAGCTGTAGTACGTCTTGCATTAATTGCTCTTGTGCATAGTTTTCCCTATCTATAACCAAAATTAAAGTTATTGTTTGTGAATCCGACACTAACCTTGCATCGGCACTAGTAGATTTGCTCCCTATTTGAACCTCATAATCCGTAGCCGATAAAGAATTAGAAGAACTAGAAACCTTAACATCTGCCGGGTCTATTTGAATACCAAATGAACTAGACAAGTCCCTAACAATTAATGCTGGGAGTTGTCGTGAAGTAGCACCTAAACTAGATACTTTTGGGCTAATTGACACTGCTGGAAATGTCGGTGCTTGGCTTCCTAACCCCTGTGATAATACTAACCCACTAAAGCCTATATTCGGGTCTTGTTTAGAGTGTAACCCCGCTTTCATAAAGTTAGGGGATATCCTATTTATATTTGTAATAAGGGCCTCTATATAATCCGTGTCTACAATTATATTGCTATAATAAGGATTTGAAGCAATATATGCTGCTTTATATATCTCAGTCCATGGGGTTAGAACAAGATTGTTTATGTCTTGTGATGAAAGCCCCATACCACCTTTTACTATTAACCTTATTTCTACATCATCTGCCCCACTTGCTATAAAACTAG
>SABI01000069.1 GCA_009929055.1 Spirochaetia bacterium
TAGTAGTACCCTGACCATCCGTCAGAAATTTTACCCACCTTTAACATTTTTAAGTCTCTTGAAAGGGTAGCCTGAGTAACAGTAAATCCACTTTCAGCTAATAGTTCTAATAACATATCTTGATTGTCGATTCTGTTATTCTTTATCAACTCTTTTACCACCGAAAGTCTATTATGACGTTCTTTCATCTCTTTCTCCAGTTGGATATTTATTCTTTAATTTCTGTATGAATATACAATACTATAGATGAAAAGACAAGAAGATTTACTAGACGGGAAAAGATGGGTGAAGTATGATGTGGTATATATGACATAAGGAGAAAAATGGAAATGACATTAATCATTATTGCAGTTGTTTTATTGTTAATCGTAGTATACGGAGTAGGTGTATATAACAAACTCATCAGATTACGGAATCAAAGTGAAGAATCTGGCGCAGCAATTGATGCCCATCTTAAAAAAAGATATGACCTTATCCCCAATATTGTTGAAACAGTAAAAGGATATGCTTCTCATGAAAAAGAGACCCTTGTTGGGGTAATTGAAGCGAGAAATAAAGCAATGGCTGCGACTACTCTTGTTGAAAAAAATGATGCAGCAAATGCCTTTAGTTCGACGTTAAAATCATTGTTTGCTTTATCTGAGAGCTATCCAGACCTTAAAGCTAACCAAGGATTTCTAGATTTGCAAAAACAATTACAAATGATTGAAGATGAACTTCTTCATGCAAGAAAATATTATAATGCAGTAGTGAGTGACATTAATACAATCATTCAAACTGTTCCAAGCTCGATTGTTGCCTCTCTTACCCACTTTGAAAAACTTCCCTATTTGGCAATAGAGGAGGAAGCTCGTGAACGTGTTTCAGTCTCTTTTTCGAAATAAACAACGTAATAAAAGGGTTTTATTACTAATAATACTGCTCATATCCTCTCTTTCGATTGTAAGTGCTGCTGAATACACCATTGATTCATTTGATACTACTATTACAATAACTAAGAAAGGGTATTACGATATTAGTGAAACAGCCACTCTTACCTTCAATGTTCCTAAACATGGGTTTTTCCGTTCACTTCCCACCTTCTTTAGTATAGGTGAGCAAGGAAATACTATATATGCTCGAGTCTCTAAGATAAGGGCAAGTGATGAATTAGATGTATCACGCTCATCTCAAGATGTTACGATGAGGCTAGGAAGTGCAAATCGAACTCTTATTGGAACTCATGAGTATGATATCTCTTATCGCTATGATATTGGTGAAGATCGGTTTGAAGATAGTGATGAGTTTTATTACAATATTATTGGGGTTGATTGGCAAGAGCCAATAAAAGAGACCTCTTTTACCCTCATTTTCCCATTTCCTGTTGATAAAAATAAGATTCATTTTAATCGAGGAGTATATGGAACAGTTGGCAATAAAGGGGTAAATTGGACTATTGATGAAACTTCTACAAAAATTACTGGTAGTGTTGATACCCTTCAAGAAGGGGAAGCTGTAACTATTAGAGTAGAACTTCCTGATGGCTATTATCTAAAAAGAACTAACTTTCAACTCCTTTTTGCCCCAATAGCACTCCTTCTTACATTGTTTGTATTAGTGGTTGCTATAAAATGGTGGAATCGATATGGCAAAGATAAAGACCTTATTATTGTTCCTCAGTTTTATCCCCCAGAAGGCATCTCTCCTATGGATGCTGGATATATTATTGATGGACAACTAGATCCTCATGATGTGACGAGTATGCTCTTTTACTGGGCTGATAAAGGCTCTGTCACTATTATAGAGGAGAAGAAAAAAGTCTCTTTTGTAAAAGGAAAACCTTTGAGTAAGCCCTCTAGTCATGAAGAGATGCTATTTAATAGATTCTTTGCCCTTGGAAACAATGGCGTTGTTACTGAAAAAGATCTAACTGGTGAATTTTCTAAAGTGTACGTGAATGTGCAGGGTAAAATAGGAAGCTTCTATACCAAAGATAAAAGCCTTAGCAACAAGACTTCTACCACAAAAGCTCGCCTTATCACCCTTTTTACTTTTATTCCAATCCTTTCTATTCCATTAGTGATGACCCTCAACTATGTAGGTATTTCGACCCTCATCATAGGTGGAGTTGCCCTATTGTATATGATTATCAATGCTACCCTATTTTATACAATGTTTAGAAAGTGGCACATTAGAAAAAAAGCCTCTAAGTTTATGTTTGGCCTCATTCTGGTGATTATTTTCTTTGTTTTTGTAATAGTTTTATTTGGATTTGCTCTGTTTGTCACCACAGAAAGAACTCTTTCATACATTTCTATCCCAATTGCCCTTCTTTCAATTCTTTTATTATCACTCTTCTCTGTTATCACCACTCAGCGTAGTGCTTATGGGGTAGAGATGTTAGAAAAAGTATTAGGACTGAGAGACTTTATCGAAAAAGTAGAATTAGATGAACTAAAGAGGATGATTGATAAAGATCCTTCTTACTATTATAAGATCTTATCTTTTGCGATTGTTCTTGGGTTGGAAAAGAAGTGGGCAAAGAAATTTAGCTCATTCACCCTAGAGGCACCTACTTGGTATGCAGGTGATGCTTTATTGTTTAATTCTCTTGCCCTTAGCGCAATGGTGAATAGGGCTGACTCTTCTCTTATTTCGAATCTTGCTCCAAAAGGGAGCTCAACAGGTCCTGGCGGGCACTCATTTGGTGGTTCTGGTGGATTTAGTGGTGGTGGATTCGGAGGCGGTGGAGGCGGCGCCTGGTAAAAAGGTGAAAAAAAGACCACCTGAACTAAATCAAGTGGTCTTCACATGTACTACTACAGGGACAATTAGTCTCTGTAGCTTCTGCTTGGTCGTGGTTTAGCAATGGCTTCGTTTACACGAAGATTGCGTCCAGCGAATTCTTTTCCATCAAGTTGGGAAATTGCAGCTTCTGCAGCTGAGTCTTCTTCCATCTCAACAAAACCAAAGCCTTTTGGGCGATGAGTTTCTCTGTCAATGATGATGTTTGCACTCAATACTGTTCCGTACTGTGAGAAAAGGTCCCGAAGTTCTTCTTCGGATGTGGCGTAGCTCATGTTGCCAACATAGATTTTTTTTGCCATAAAGCATCCTTCACAGGTATTATATACCTGTTTTTTATTATTGCTTCATTTGGCGGCATGTTTGGTTCAAATTAATCGGTCTGTTGGGAATACGAACTAAACGACTCAAAAAAAAACGTGATTAAAAGACCCACCTGCAACTCAAAAACGAAAGCATGTTTACCATACCATGCAACTTTATTCCTGTCAATATATTGCAAAATTGTCAAATACATCTTATATTCGAAAAATGAATATAAATGGTTTAGTACTTTCATTTGGGTTTATCGGGGTTGTAGTTGGTATAGGAGTGCTAATGTCTCGTAGTGAGAAGATCTCAGCTGAGGTTGTTCGAAAGTTTATCCATATCGCAGTATCTAACTGGTGGTTTATTCTTTTAGTCTCATTTGACACTCTTGGTCAAGCGATCATTGGTCCAATTTTCTTTATTCTCGCAAACGGGGCTGCTGTCTTTACAGGGCTAGCAGATGTTCTTGGAGAAAAAGATTTAAAAAGAAATTTGGGATTAGTCTACTTTCCTATTTCTCTCCTTATATTAGTAATTCTTGCATTTACTAACACAATTCCATTATGGGCAAGCACCATTGGTGTATTTGTGATGGGATACGGGGATGGATTAGCTGCTCTATTGGGAAGCTATTATGGAAAGAAAAAATTATTTGGTAAGAAATCATATGTTGGCTCAATTGTTGTGTTTGTTGTAACATTTATTGTGATCCTTCTTGCCTCTCTCTATTTTAAAGTAGGTAACCCGTTAACGGGAACCTGGATAATTCGAACTCTTATAATTTCAATACTTGCCACAATAATTGAATTGTTTACCCCTACTGGTCTCGACAATCTTACTCTTCCAATTGGAGTTGCCCTTATTTCTTCCTTATTGTTAGGTCCACTATGAGTAGTGAACTAATGGCAATTCTTATTCCAGTTCTTGTAAATGCAGCAGTTCTTGTGGTGGCAACAGTGCTTCAACTATTAACAATTTCTGGTGGTATAAGTGCTTTTCTTCTTGGATCTATTATCTATTACTTTACAGGGTTCAAAGGGTGGGTTCTCCTTATTTTCTTTTTTGTTTCTGCAAATATTATTGGAAAATTAGGAAGATTTGTCCGTGCAGTCGATACTTCTAAAATTCATAAAAAAGGAAGTAAGCGAGATTGGGTTCAAGTTTTTGCTAATGGAGGGATTGCTGGTGTTTCAGCTCTGTTGTATGGACTAACAGGGGACTTAGTCGCCCTTACTATGTTTGGAGCATCTCTTGCAGCAAGTACTTCCGACACATGGGCAAGTGAAGCTGGAATCCTCTCTGCAACTCCCCCTGTTTCAATCATTACCTTTAAACCAGTTCCTCCTGGAATGAGTGGTGGTATTTCATGGGTTGGCAGCGTGAGTGCTGTCGCTGGGTCTCTCCTTATAGGGAGCTCTTGGTATAATGCCTACTCATCAGGAGAGAATATCAAGCTGATGATGCTTGCAGCGATTATCACAGTGAGTGGGGTTGTTGGTTCGTTTGCTGATAGTTATTTAGGGGCTACTATTCAAGGTCACTATTGGGATCCAGAGAACAATCTCATTACTGAAAGAAGTAGTCAGGATGGTATTCCTTTTGAGCTTTGCCGGGGAATTCGTTGGATTGATAACGATATGGTAAATTTAATAAGTAATGTTATTGCTGTTCTTTTTGCCACGACTATCGCATTCATTATCCTCTAAGAATAGTTCCAATAGCAAAAAACTATCCCCACTAGCATAAAAAATTGGTTTCAGTATAGTATAGCCATAATATTTTCACGTTGGAGAGGTTGTTATGAAAAAATGTATTTTAATACCAGACTCATTTAAAGGAACTATGAGTTCATCCCAAGTGTGTTCCATTATGAAAGATGCAATTCACACCTACTATAAAGATGCTGAGGTTCATAGTATCCCTGTTGCCGATGGTGGAGAAGGTACTGTTGATTCATTTTTAGAAGCTGTTGGTGGTGAAAAAGTTATATGTACTGTTACAGGCCCCCATTTTGAAAAGATAGAATCTTTTTATGGGATTATTGATGACACTACAGCAATTATAGAAATGGCGAGCTGTGCAGGATTACCTTTAGTAGGAGATGATCTTCGTACCCATCAAGCGACTACCTTTGGAGTAGGGGAATTGATGTTACATGCAGTCTCTAAGGGATGCAAAAAGATTGTTGTTGGTCTTGGTGGAAGTGCCACTACTGATGGAGGAACAGGGGCTGCTGCCGCTGTTGGAGTCTCTTTTTATAATAAGAAAGGAGAAACATTTATCCCAACAGGGGAGACTTTAACAGAAATTGCCTCTATTGATAGGACAACAAGAAACCCTCTGTTAGATGATATTGAAATTGTTACTATGTGTGATATCGATAATCCCCTCTATGGAGAGCAAGGAGCTGCGTATATCTTTGGCCCCCAAAAGGGTGCTGATGAGGAAATGATCCTCTTTTTAGATAATGCGTTGCAACACCTCTCTTATGTAGTGAAAGAATCTCTCAATGTTGATATCTCTGTTCTTCCTGGTTCAGGAGCCGCTGGTGGTATGGGGGGAGGTATGGTTGCTTTTCTTGGTTCTTCATTAGAGATGGGAATTGAAGTAGTCCTTGATACTGTTAATTTTGATACCCTCCTTAAGGATACCGATATGGTATTTACAGGAGAAGGGAAAATAGATGTTCAGAGTTTAAGGGGAAAAGTTGTTATTGGTATTGCCCGAAGAACTAAAAAACAATCAGTTCCTCTTGTAGCTATTGTTGGTGATATTGGTGATACCATAGAAGCAGCATATGAAGAGGGAGTGAGTGCTATTTTTAGTATTAACCGGGTAGCAAAAGATTTTCCCAAAATTAAACATCGCGCAAAAAGTGATATGGCCCTTACAATGGATAACTTGATTCGCTTTGTCCAACGACTTGGTTTTTAAATATATCTTTGCCATGAATTATTGCCCCGTGGGGACATGCTGCTATGCAATCCCCACAGCGTATACAAGCGCTACTGTTTGGGGTTATATAGACGGGAATATCTAGTTTACATGTTATTTGGCAAACTTTGCATTTAGTACATTTTTCTTCATCAATTTTGAAACGGTACAGCGCTATTGGATTAAACAGACCGTAGATAGCCCCTAAGGGGCACATATAGCGGCAAAATGGGCGATAAATAACAATAGAAGAGAATACTACAAAGGCAAGAATTAAATTCTTCCAAGCAAAAAGCCACCCTACTGCACTCCTTAATCCTTCATTACCAATCATAAGAAGAAGTCCAGAAAGAGTTCCTGAAGGACAAATGTATGCACAAAAAGCGGGACTTCCTTGTCCAAGAAAATCTACAACATACATGGGAATTAAAAATACGAAGACAACTAGCAATAGATAACGAAATTTCTCGAGATACTTTTCTCCCGGGAGTCGGTGCTTTTTGAATTTCTTTAAGAAGGGAATTTTATATAAAAGATCTTGAAGATAGCCAAAAGGGCATGCCCAACCACAGATAAATCTCCCACTCGCAGCACCAACCGCAGCTAAATACCCAATGATATAGAAAGAAAAGGACTTTCCTCGTGAGCCAATTACTGCTTGAAGAGAGCCTATAGGACAAGAGCCGAGGGCTCCAGGACATGCATAGCAGTTAAGACCTGGAACACAAAAAGCCTTGGTTCCCCCTTGAAAGATCTTTCCTTCAATAAAGCCTATGATATAGGCATTGGAAATAATAGCCGTTAAAAGTTGCACTAAAGAGCGTCTATTGTCGTGTTTTTTTAATCGTTTACTAGCCAAGGCCAATACATTCCATACATATAACCGTTGCTTTTTGGAGAACAGTAAAATGTTCTCCAATAAGTATTCCATAGACTATACTTCCTATTGAGAAAGACAAGAGTAATAGGGGGATAATCATCCATCTTTTTGTTTTACTTAACATATTCGCTTATCATCTTATCTATAATCTTACGCCAATCTTCTTCACTTTGGCTACCTAAATATTCTTCTCCAAGAACTTTTCCATTTTTATCAACAAAAAAGGTGGTAGGGATTACTTGTACGTTCTTTAGATAAAGATCAATGAGCTCTTTAGATTGCAATATATGAGGATAATCAGCTTTCGTATAGGCAATAATCTCCATTGCAGTGCCAAGTTTTTCCATGAAGATTTTTTGATCACTATGGTACACGTCAACTACAATACCCATTATTTGAACCCCTTTCTCTTTATATTCTCGACTAAGGGTTCCAAGACCTGGCATTTCAGTAATACAAGGCCTGCAGTATGTCCCCCATACGTTAACCATTGTAAGGTCATAGGGGGCAAAGATCTCTTCACTTACATCCTCTCCATACAAATTAATTGACCAAAAAGGGGCGAGTACTACATCTTGTGAATCTTTTTGAATTTGGGTAGTAGATTCAGCTACTGGTGCAGAAGCCTCTGGTGTGACTTCTTTTTTTCCACCAGCAGAGATTGCACTAGTTGAAAAGAGAAGTATGATAAGCATAATAATGTATGCATGAAACTTTTTCATAATTAAAAACCTCTTATTTTTTGTGATAGAATAAGAATGTATCATACCTCTTGTTTCAGCGCAAGGAACTATTTTTTATTGGTTTCATTTTTGGTATTGATTTATGTTCACTAATATAGAGACCTAAGATAATTGAAGCAGCACCAATCATTGCGTACATAGTAATTGGTTCTTTTAAGACAACATATGCAGCAATGAGAGTAACAAGGGGGCTTGCATATATATAGGCACTTGTTTTATAGACTCCTAGATTGTCAACTGCATAATTCCAGAGAATGAAACATAATGCGCTTGCTCCAACACTCAAGAAAAGGAGTAATAACGTATGTAGGAGGGAGAAGTCAGTAATTGAGATACTCACCTTTTGTTGTAGTGCAATAGGAAGTAAGGTAATAATCCCATACATCATAATCTTTTTTGTATAGGTGATAATATGATACTTTTTCGTATCAATTCTTTTTAACAAGAGAGCGTACATTGCCCAGGCAAAAGTTCCAAGGATGGCAAGAAGATCTCCTTCAATAGAAAAACCGGCAAATTCGGCTCCATTAGTGATAACAAGGACTACTCCTACGAAAGCAACAGCAAACCCATACAGATATTTTATTTTAAATTTTTCACTTTTCAACCAAATGAGTGCCAAGATTGCTGTTGAAATAGGGGCAAGGGATACAAGAATTCCAACATTTGAGGCACTTGTTTTTGTAAGAGCAAATGTCTCTAGAGCATAATAAAGGGTAACACCAGTAAGCCCAGAGAGGAAAAATGTCCCTTCTTCTTTTAAAGAGAGAGGAACTTTTACTTTATTGTTTTTCTTCCTATACATATCGATGAAAGAAAGGATAATCCATGCTATGACAAACCGTATTAACAAAATTTCTATCATAGTAAAAGTTTCTAATAGTATTTTTGAAGCAATAAAGGTCACACCCCAAATGAGAATTGTGATGATTGCTCCGATGTGACTTAAAACTGTAGGGGTAGATAGGGTAGACACAAATATATTCCTTATAGGTAATATCAAGATGAAAATGTGGTGTTACTTGAACACATAGAGAACTTTTATTGAGATATACTCTATGCGTTTTATGAAAAATAGTAAAGAATGAGGGTAAATAAGCTTATTAGAAAAAAATATTAGAAATAATGTTGCTCATCTAAAATTTTATTTGTATGTTAGATATCGGTGATACACATATTTTCACAAAACCTGGAAACAGGGGATTAAAAAAAGTATTAAATAATAGAAGCGAGGAATACTATGGCAAAACAGCTGCAGTTTAATGAAGAAGCAAGAAGATCTTTGGTTATTGGGGTAGAAAAACTCTCTCAGGCAGTCAAAGTAACACTTGGACCAAAAGGAAGAAACGTTCTCATCGACAAAAAGTTTGGAGCTCCAACAGTTACCAAAGATGGAGTTTCAGTTGCTCGAGAAATTGAATTAGAGGATCCCTTTGAAAACATGGGAGCTCAATTACTCAAAGAAGTTGCAACAAAAACGAATGATGTTGCTGGAGACGGAACTACAACTGCTACCGTCCTTGCATACTCTATTATCAAAGAGGGGATGAAAAGTGTTGCTGCAGGAATCAATCCAATGGGAATTAGACGTGGTATTGATAAAGCAGTAGAAGATACAATCAAAGAACTCAAAAAACATGCCCGAATGATTAAAGACAAGGAAGAGTTAGCACAAGTAGCTACTATCAGCGCAAACAACGACAGAGAGATTGGTGATGAAATCGCTAATGCTATGGAAAAAGTTGGTAAAGATGGTGTTATTACCGTAGAAGAATCAAAAACTATTGAAACTACTACAGACTTTGTAGAAGGGATGCAATTTGATAGAGGATACCTCTCCCCATATTTCGCAACAAACCGTGATACAATGGTCTCTATCCTTGAAGATCCCTATATCCTCATCTTTGACAAGAAGATTTCTAATATGAAAGATCTTCTTCCAATCTTAGAAAAAGTTGCTCAATCAGGAAAACCTATCCTTATTATAGCAGAAGATGTTGATGGTGAAGCTCTTGCTACCCTCATTGTTAACACAATTAGAGGAACCCTTAATGCTGTTGCAGTAAAAGCTCCAGGATTTGGTGATAGAAGAAAAGCTATGCTTGAAGATATTGCTATCTTAACAGGTGGAGAAGTTATTAGTGAAGAAATTGGCTTAAAGTTAGAAAACACTGATATTACTCAGCTTGGAAGGGCAAAAACTGTAAAAGTTGAAAAAGATAACACTACTATCATTAATGGTGCTGGTAAACAAAGCGACATTAAAGACAGAATTAGCCAAATAAAAGTACAAATTCAAGATACTTCTAGTGACTACGATAAAGAAAAACTTCAAGAAAGACTTGCTAAATTAGCAGGTGGAGTTGCAGTTATTAACGTAGGTGCTGCTACAGAAGTTGAATTAAAAGAGAAAAAACACAGAGTAGAAGATGCCCTTTCAGCAACTCGTGCAGCTATTGAAGAGGGAGTAATCGCCGGTGGTGGTGTTGCTCTTATTCAAGCAGTTAAAGCACTTGATGCAAAAAATCTCTCTTCACTACCAGAAGAAGAAGTTGTTGGGTATAAAATTGTTCGTCGTGCTTTAGAGGAACCAATTAGACAAATTGCAGAAAATGCAGGTCTTGATGGCTCTATCATTGCAGAAAGAGCAAAGCATGAAAAACCTGAAATTGGCTATGATGCAGCTAAGATGGAATGGGTAAATATGTTCGACTCAGGTATTACTGATCCTGCGAAAGTAACACGAAGTGCCCTTCAAAATGCAGCATCAATTGCATCGCTGATTTTAACAACAGAATGTGCGATTACAGACCTTCCATCAAATGAACCAGCAGCAGCGCCTGGCGGTGGTATGGGTGGTATGGGCGGAATGATGTAATAGTCACTCCCATACGTGAATTATCTAATAACGGTGGAACCTCATCTTAGGTCCACCGTTTTTGGTTTGCCCTGCATGGGTAATAACTAGACGATGAAAGTTCGTTACAGGTAGCAATCACAAGTATCTGTTAGCTAAAGACAAGAGCGTAAC
>SABI01000394.1 GCA_009929055.1 Spirochaetia bacterium
GAATAAAGAATATCTCTATTACACTTGATACCAGATTTGCTTTTGGTAAAGATGGTACTGAATATACGCAAAGTATCACATCCCTTGGAGCATCTTCTTGGAGTATCTCTCCTAGTGTAAGTATTACCTTTGGAGTGTTTGATTTCTAGAATAATATGGTGATTTTTTAGTAGATATGAGAGCAAAAAAATATGGGGTGAATTTCACCCCATAATTGTGTTCCTAGTTCTTTACTTAATAACTCCCATTTCTTTTAACTTGTTCACATTTAATGAAGAGGCATAAGGTTTTTCTATCTTTCCTTCATTTACCATCTTTATTACTTGTTCTCGATATGGAGAGGAAAGGTTTACCCCTGTAATTTTCCAGTTGTTATCAACTTGTGGATAAATCACTTTATTCTCTTTGATGTATTCTACGAGCATATCTCTAATTGAATTGGGAGACTCCCATATTCTTTTTCCAGCAACTAACTTTTGTGCTTTTAGAGCAGAAGAGTAGCGATAGTTGTTTACAGCAAGAGTAAGCTCTTGTGTATCTTTAAGAGGTTTTCCCCTAAACATCACGTTCTTTATTCTACTTCCTGCAGGTTGTGATAAGTCAATTTCATAGTCCACACCAGCGAACATATCATACAGGTATCCAGGTTTTTCTGGGTTAAAGCTAATTGAGATATCTCCTGGCATATATTGGTTGTAACAAAGGGCTGACCATTCCATATAAGCTTTTAATTCTTTTCCTGTAACTGGTACTTTATAGAGGGTATTGTCAAATTTGTAGATCCCAAAGATAGTTCCGTAGTTAATATCTCCTTCTGGAATGTTACTCGTGTCACTAAATAAAGCTGCTGCTGATACATCAGCTCCTGAGTTAGTGAGTTGTACGTGGTTAATGAGATCCATTACAGCAGTATCTCTTAGCTTCCCTTCTGGAATTCCCATTATTTCATTAGGTGGTTGGAAGGTAGTAGCTGCTTTACCGAATAGTCCACCACTAGGAGCTCCATCTTTACCTGGGGCACCACCACTAATAAAGTTTCTTGTTGCTTCGTGAGCTTCCTTGATAAATGGAATTGCTCTTAAAGCTTCACTCACTTCTGTTTCAGCCATGTCTATTACAGTTACTTCTGAAGCAATGACTCTTTTATTTCTATCGAGGGTGATATCGAATCTTACCACTTCTCTTCCTGCATTACGGGCTGACCCTACAAGAGTATTGCCCATTTTCTCTTTAATTGTGGTGTGAGCATGACCTAACATAAGAACGTTGATATCTGGATTTAGTTCTAAGATCTTTAGTCCACCGTCACTTCCCATCTCTTCATCATACTCAGGGTAGAGGCCAACGTGGGCAGTAACGACAATCAGATCAACTTTATTCTTAAGGATATCGACTACTTTCTTTGTAGCTGGTCCCACTGGTGCAAAAGCAAAGTTATCTACCTTCTCTCCATCCCAACGAGGTGCGTTTGGATTAGTAATGCCAATGATTCCAATCTTTAAACCACCACGGTTAACAATAGTGTAGGGGAGAGCTGCCATTGTTCCATCTAAGCGAGCAACGTTTGCCCCTAAGAGGGGAAATTCAGCGAGGCCTTGAAGACGAGTAATTAACTTCTCTCCAAAGTTGTACTCATGGTTTCCAAGGGTCATACTGTCATAGTTAAGATAATTCATTGCACTAATAACAGGGTGAGGGCCATCTTTTTTGTTGTAGATATCGTCAGTCATGATATTCCCCTGTATCGTGTCTCCGTTATCGACAAGAATCACATAGGGCTCTTCACTTCGTACCTTTTCAACGTAAGAAGCAATACGGGCCATGCCATCATTTTTTGTCTCTTTGTCATTTTCATAACTAAAGCCCCAGAGGTTAGAGTGAATATCAGTAGTTCCCAGAATCACTATATGTGTCTGTCCATGATATTCCCGAGTCCCAGTTGCTCCTACCATTGTTGTTACAGTTAATAAGATAAGCAAGGTAGTAATGATACATTTTATGTACCTTTTTTTCATACACATCTCCTTAAAAAAATATGA
>SABI01000070.1 GCA_009929055.1 Spirochaetia bacterium
CATCTATTGTACTAAGCCAATCTTGGAACCATGTACCATGAATCATTCTCACTTGGCCCAACTCTCCGTGACGAATTCGGGCAGCTGCCTCTTGGACTACTGGGTAGTATCTATAGCAGAAGTCAACTCCTGTTACTCTGTTTGTCTTTACTGATAAGTCCCACAATTCCTTTGCCTCTTCGAGGGTCATAGCAAGAGGTTTTTCACTCAAAATGTGTTTGCCATTAAGTAAGGCTTTTTTGTTTATCTCAAAGTGGAATTTATTAGGGGTGCAGTTGTGAATCACATCAATACTTGGATCATCTACTATATCTTTCCAATCGCTTGAATACTTTTCAATGCCATACTGAGTAGCAGATTTTTTTGCAAGATTGATATTATTATCTACAACAGAGACAACTTTCACTCCCCCTAAGCGTACTAACTGCTCAAGGTGGACGTTTCCAATATACCCGGCTCCTATTAACCCAACACGAATCATATCTTACCTTCCCTTTTTCATTTTAATTCACAAGGTCACTAAAGTTATTTTATAACGCATATAGGGCCAAGTCAATTAAATTATTTTACCTTTTTATCTTTTTTATATATAAAAGTATTTTTTTTCTTGCGTATTTACCATATTTAATTATATTATATACTTAATAAGGTGATTACATTCATTTTTAGAGTGGCTTGGAATTTGGTTTCGCTACATATTGTTGCCCTTGACAAATTGTCTGCAATATTGCAATACCTGTAACATATAAAGCAGGTTATTTAGATATTTGGGAGCATAATGATGACAAATCTTAAGAAAGAAGAACTAGAAATAATTAAAAGCATTCAAATGCTCGAGATGCCAACAAGGCAATTAATAAGCGAGAGTGTCTTTTTAAGTGTACAGAAGGTTTCAGTTGTCTTGAAATCACTCGAGAAGAAGAAGATTATTATGAAAGGGGGAAAATCCTTTTCAGTAAGTGGGAGGCCTTCCTATATATATGAAGTAAATCCCCTTCAGATGTATACTATTGGGGCAGCTATCGATAATCATCGAATTACCACCCTCATTATTGATGCAACAAAGGAGATAGTGAAAACAACTGAACACATCTTCTCAGATGAAGCATTAGCGAGTAATAGCACAACAAAGTTATTAGATGAAATAATTGAACCCCTTAAATTAGCAAAAAGTGAACTCGAGAAAGAAGGAAAAAAGCCTGTAGCAATAGGTATATCGGTTCCTGGGATGATTGATACTGCTCGCCGTGTGTGGCTTAGTGGTCTTCACCTCCCTGGAATCAACAACTTAGATATAAACAAAGAAATATGTAAACGAATGGATGTTCCTGTCTATGTAGATGATCAATCTCGTATTAATACCTATTATGAAAAATCTGTTGGTCATGGCAAAGGTATTAATGATTTTGTAGTCCTCTACCTTGGAGTTGGAGTTGGTGCTGGAATTGTGATCAACAACTCAATCTATAGGGGAGCTCACGGAACTGCTGGTGAAATTGGCCATATTATCCACGCTCACAATAACTACAGGTGTAGCTGTGGTAATGTAGGGTGCCTAGAGACGGTAACGAGTTTAGAAGGGGTGATTAGGATGTTTCAAGATCGCCTCGCTGAAGGAGTTCACTCCCTCTTACAAGTAGAAGATCTCACCATAGAGACCATTCTCGACGCTGCCCGTAAGGGAGATAAATTAGCCCGCACAACGCTGTTTGAAATAGGACAATTTCTAGGGGATGCTTGTATAACGTTAATAAATTTATTTAACCCAGAGAAAGTAATTATTACAGGTCCTTTAGAAATTCTTAAAGATTATTTTACCGATGCGATACACCTTGCCCTTACAAGAAAAATCTTTCCTAGTATTCTTGAACAAACAAAGATACAATTCGCCTCCTACTCTGCTAAAAATGAAGCCTATGGCGCTGCCCTGTTTGCAACTAGTCAATATTGGGATGATCTATTAAGCAGTGAAACAAATGAGGTTAATTCAAACTGTGGGTGACTTAAGTATAGGCTCTTCATCTATTAATCTTAGCCAAGTAACTCAAAAATTAGATTTTCTCCACCTAAAGTATGAATCTCTTGGTCTCAATGACCACTCTAAGCTCCTCATAGTAGAGAAGGGGGGGAGGATTCTTGGCCCATTTAATAGTTCTCACACGGGAAGTCTATTATGGATGAACCAGTGGTGGGATGAGACATCTAATCTTTTCTCTGATTGGAATATTGGAGGAGAGAGGCTCTGGATAGCTCCCGAGTTGCAATATAATGTGACAGATAGATCTGATATACAAAATTCTTACTCTTTGCCAAGGGAGATGGATCCATCTCATTATTCTCTTAAAGTGGGGATAGACTCATCTATCCACCTTGATACAGAAATGAAATTAGAGACCTTCATAGATCCTAAAGAGAGTCATAATCTCACCATAAAACGGAGAATAAAGCCAATAGGGAACCCATTAAAAGACCTGATTGAGACTCATTCGTACATGAAGGATCTCTCCTACTCAGGCTATAGCCACACCATAGAATTAGAATCTGATGCTCTTTATAAGAAGATGAGCGAACCTTGGATTATTATGCAAGTGAGGCAAGGGGGAATTTCAATAGTTCCTACCTATAGTAAGGCTCAAATTGGGTGGTATTATAGACCTACTACAAAAGAAACAATTGTAGCAAATGATAGATTACTTATCGCTGTCCACGATAAAGAAAATTTATTTAAAATAGGCCTTCATAGCACCTCTTTTACAGGAAGAGTGGGCTACCTTTATACTAAAGAGGAGCCCTACCTCATCATTCGTAATTATTTTGTGAGTCCACATAATAATTATGTTGAAGAGCCTTTTAGTGCTCCCAAAGAGAGAGGGTATGCTTTTCACCTCTACAATAGTGGAGTTCGTGGTGCCCAATTTGGAGAAGTTGAGTCTCAAGGAGCCTCTATTGGAGGCCCCTCAGGTCAAAGAAAATCGACAACTCACATAGAGACTTATATATTTGAAGGAAAAAGAGAGCAGCTTGAACGAGTGGCTCAATTACTGCTCTCTTATTAAAAAATAAGGGACTCATTTTTAAGTTATTTTAAGACTTCTTTTGCGGCTTTAACAAATTCCATAGCTTTAGTTCGAATCTCTTCGTCACTACTTAATGGGCATACTCCAAAACCAGAACCTAAGCCTGCATCAACTACCCCAATTGAGATATTAATAGCTCGGTTAAGAATTGCATCAGTTCTTGGAAGCATCCCTTTTTCATAGACTACATCTGTTGGGAATTCTTTACTTCTAAAAGGAGGTCCTGCTGTTAATTGTTTTTTACCAAGAATCTGTTCCATATTATTGTATACGTGCCACCCTGAGTGACTAATTGTCTTGGTACCCAATTTTTCAACTAGTTTGTCTGCTGTTTCTTTTGTTGGCATAAGGACTGTTAAGAGGGTTCCAATTTCTCCCCTCTCATCATTAAGCTTTCTAAACTCTAATTGAGGGAGCTCTTTTTTAAGAATATCTTTGAACTGTTTCTTAATTTCATGAAGACGAGCAATAAGGAGATCAATTTTTCTAAATTGAGCGAGTAAGACAGCTCCTGTGAGCTCATTCATCCTAAAGTTTTGTCCAACAACGCTTCTGTTGCCTACTTCAAGACCTGTTCTTAGGGGCATGTGTCCTTGGTCGTGTACTGCAAATGCTGTTTTGAATGTCTCTTCTTTGTTTGTAAGAAGAAGTCCACCATCCCCTGCATTAATAGTTTTATAGACATTAAACGAGTACGTTCCAATATCTCCCATAACTCCAAGATATCTATCCTTATATTTGCCTCCAAAAGCTTGGGCTGTATCTTCAATAAGGTAGAGGTTGTGCTTTTTAGCAATAGCTAATAGTTCATCCATTGCACAAGGATTGCCTAGCATGTGAACTGCCATAATGGCTTTAGTTCTTGGAGTTATACGATTAACAATATCTAGTGGATCAATATCTAAGCTTTCATCTATTTCAGCAAGGACTGGTACTGCACCAACGGTAATAATTGAAGAAATGGATGCAATAAATGTATACCCAGGAACTATAACTTCATCTCCAGGGCCAATTTTCAACGCTTGTAAGGCAACAATTAAGGCCGAAGTCCCACTTGTTACCGCTAGGCCATACTTAGCTCCAAACTTCTTGGCGACTTCATGCTCTAATGTATAGACTTTTTTCATGAATTTTGGGTCATCTTCACTTCCGTAACGGTTCAGGTGTCCTGAACGAATTACTTCCAAAACCTCTTTCTCTTCTTCTGCTCCTGTAAAATAAAACCCTGGACCTGGCATGTGCAGTCCTCCTTTATATTATCATTATATATACATTACCACCGAAAAATCGTGCGGTCAATCTTATTTATGTATATTTTGTTATTATAAAACTAATATTTTCTTGTTTTACCCAATATTTAGTTATATAATCAACTTAAATAGGGTGTGTAGTTGATAAGGGATTTCCCTTGACATCAAAAGAGGGGCTGCACAATAATTCTTATACTGAATTAGGTGGTAATGTGTGAAAAAACTCCATATATGGATAGCAGTTGTAATTGTAGGAATAATTGGTATAGGAATCACTCTTCTTTTGTTAATAGATTCATCCTCATCGCTTACCTTTCGGGTAAGAGATGAGGTAAGTAAGGGATGGGTGTGGGATATGAGGGCTACTATTGACGACAGGACTCTCAGAGGGTTTTTCCAAAGTGATCAAGGCCTCATTGATTACCACTTCACTCACCTAAAGGGGGGAAAACAGAAGTTAATCATTAGCGCCCCTTATTACGAAGAGAAAATAATAGAAGTTGATCTAAAAAAAGGGGAGAATGTTATAGAGGAACCTATTGATCTTATTGGTATTGAGATACCCGACCTTTATAAATTTTATGCTTTTGAAAGGGAAGAAGATGATGCCTATCTCATCACCTTTAGACCAGTAACAAAAGAAAATAGCGCTATCACCCTCCACCCCGCTCTTAATATCTGGATTGGAACAAAGGTAAGAAGTTGGAATAGCGAATTAGAAGAGTCTATTTCTGTGTTTGATAAACAAAGCCTCCTCTATAAAGGGAGTCTAGAGTGGACCTGGGATTCATACCCAGAAACTCAGTTTAGATATATCGCCTCTCTCCCTTTTAGTAAGATAAAAGAGGGTAAGGAGACTTCTTACGCTATTGAGTACTTAGTAGTAGCACCAAATTTGAAGAAGATTACTTCAAAAGAGTTTGAATCAATTACCACACAACTAGAGATGATGGATGATGAGAAAATTGGCCCTTATATTGATTCGTTAGGTGATAAAATATCATATTATTCAGACATCTCTTATGATGTGAGGAGGACTAGATGATTCAAACAACGCTTCTTACTAAAAAGTTTGGAAAAAAAGTTGCTGTTGATAACCTTAACCTCTCTATCAATGAGGGTGAAATCTATGGGTTTTTAGGACCTAATGGGGCGGGAAAAACAACAACAATCAGAATGCTTCTTGGCCTCGCCACAAGTGACTCTGGTAAGATATTTATCCATGGTAAAGAGATTGATTACACTCATGATTCGTACAAAAGCCAGATTGGAGTTCTTCCGGAAAAGCATCCTAGTGGAATGTGGAAGTGGATGAATGCAGTAGAATACCTAGAGCTTTTTTGTCACCTTTATGGACTAAAAAATAGTGGGGCAAAGATTAATGCTCTATTAGAGCAATTAGAATTGGAGGAGCACAAACTCAAACCAATACGTCAGTATTCAAAAGGGATGATGCAAAAACTGAGTTTTGCCCGAGCTATTATTCATGAGCCAGAGATACTCCTCCTAGATGAACCCCTTAGTGGCCTCGACCCTTATGGAATTCATCAAATGAGGGACTTAATACTCCTTGAGCATAAGAAGGGAAAAACCATATTGGTCTCTTCTCATCAATTATCTGAAATTGAGAAGTTTTGCACCCGTATTGGTATTATTTATAGTGGAAAGTTAGTAAAAGAGGATTCAACGAAACGCCTTATTGATTCAATTATTCCCATGAAGAATTATAGTATTGAACTTGATGAAGAGAGCCCCTCTTTACTTCAAAAAGTACTACTCCTCCCCTTTGTCTTAGATGGAAAAATAGAGAATACAACCCTCTTTATCTCAGTTGACAAAGAAAAAGATCACCGAAAAGATATATCGAAATTCTTATATGAGTGTGATGTGAGTCCCCTTTCAATTAAAGAAGAGACAAAAACTTTAGAAGAGGCTTTTTTATCAATTACAGATAGTCAAAAAAACACAACGCGAGGGAGCTCTTTATGATGAAAGGACACCATATTATTGTCATGACGAAAGTTCACACTAAAGAGACACTCCTTAATCCTTCATACTATATTGCTATAGTCATTAGTTTAATCTTAGGCTACCTGCCAATTCGCTCATTTTTAAAAGCTATTGGCCCTCAAGGATTCATGTTGGGAAATTCACCCCTCTTTACAAACATAACAGGGGCAATGGAGCGGTTGTTTAGTACTCTATTTGTCCAAAATTTGTTTAGTGAGGGCCCTTTCTTGTTTGCCCTCTATGTTGCCTACATTCCCATTCTTGCATATGTGCTCATTTCTTCAATTGTCACCTACCATCAGCATAGTGAGCAATCGGTAATTGAATTGCTCCGCTGTGGCCCTTTTAGATCTTCAAGCTACATCATTTCCCTCTTCATAAAAGATCTTATTACTATGGGCCTCTTTGCTATCTATCTAATCTTCTTCTTTTTTGCTGTCTCAAGGTTCAATAACCTCCTCCTTGGCCCAATGTTTGTCTACTCTTTAGTCTCTTTACTTATTGTGACTCTTTTAGTTTGTGCATATGGGAAACTTGCGATGGTTATTCCTTACTCTACATTAGCCTCTCTCTTTTTATTTATAGGAATCATCGCTCTGTTTTCGTTACTCCAATTAGGGACATATTCAATAGTAAGTGAATCAATTCAAACTATCTCTTCACTCCTCTCTATGGTAGTGAGGTACCTCTCCCCCTTCTATTACATCACCCTTATTCAAACAGGGTTCACCCTCTCATCCGGGTTCTATCTTTTGGGGGGAATTGTAGGAACGCTCTTTTTAACAGCGATTATTGGTCTATTAGCCCTCTTTATTGTAAGGAAAAAGGAATTAGCATTATGAAAAAATATACTCTCCTTATGATAGTTCTCATCTCTATGACCCCTCTTCTTTTTGCTGAGGTTCCTGTAAGAAGTGAAGAGACTCTCTATTCAGTTGCCGCTTTTAGTGGGAAGGATTATGCCCTCACATTTGTAAAAGAAGATTCACCTACCCTCTTTCTTCATAGTGATGCTTCAAGTTTTATCACACTAAAGAAAAACTTCACCTATTATTGGCCTCTTACTGAGCAGTGGATGGTCGAGGACTCAGTACTCGATATCACCTATGAAGGGAATATAGAAATTGTTGATAAAAAGGGAAATGTAACTACCTTAGAGCCGGTCGATTATACGTTCTTTAATGTAAGGGGAGAGTATCAAAATAACTGGCATGTTAAGACGGGAAAAGAGGCTCATAATGAGTGGAATAACTATGTCTCCCTTGTTCTAGACTACCAAGAGGCAACAACTCTCTACAACAGAGCCTACGGTCAATATAAATCGAGAACTACAGAGTTATTTGAACAAATTATGACTCTACGAGGAGAAGGTAAAGAGTATGATGAGCTCCTTGAACAATTAACTCTTCTTAAAGAGCCAACAGAGCCATCCCTTCCAACAACATATACTGTTCCCCCTGTGAAAATCCAAAGAGGGTTTCAAATTAATCTCCCTAAGGGTGAATATTCAATCCGTTTTGCCACTACTGATGGGAATATAGTTGAAGGGTCGGAGAAGAAATTAGTCTCAATCGCCCCTAGGAGAGAGAGCTCAGTAGGATATGAAATTTTTCCAGCTATACGATGGAGTGAGCCAACGATGAGCACTACTGCTTCGAGTGTTTTATATCTAGATGGATTATCAGATATCTATGTTCGTCCTTTCTACCAAAATGAATATCTCTCTTTACCCTACAACAAGTTAATCAATAACCAAAGTTATGGAAATGAGAATCTCTACTCTTGGGTAAAAATTGGGCAAGTACCGAAAAGTAAGATTCAACTTGTCTCAAAGGAAAAAGTTGATGAACTCTCTGAAGCAAAATATATTGTTGAGCAGGCAGCCACTTCAGCACTTGGCTACTCAATCGTCCCCTATGACCCCCTAGGCATTCATAAGGGGAAGACTCCTACCCTGAGTGCCCTCTATATCCCCCTTTCAAAAGAGATGAAGGAGTTATCTTTTTCTCTTATTAGTGGAGAGGAATCAAGTATGAGGAGTATTAGAATCATTCGTGGAGTACATCATGAGGTGTTTGTTGCCTTGATTCTCTTTATTCCATTACTTGTCATAACAGGTCTCTTAATAGCTCGAAAAAGAAGATACAAGAGGTGATAGGTTTTGTTAGTGAGTGGGTTGTATATGTATTCAATAGATGATAAGAAAAAGAGGAAAAGTGAGGATAGTTATGCGCATTAGTGGAGCAGGGTGTTGTTTAGTAGACTCTATTTATATGAATTCTCATTATGAGGATGCTTCTTTCAAGAAGGTGATGAGTGTGAATAAGGGAGATGGAGGCCTCATTGAAGGGGGTCTTGTCTTTAGTGAAGATATGGAGCTCTTCTTAAAAAAGCCCTATGAGGAGATTTTAAAAGATCTCACTAAGGGAAGAGAGCCCGATGTAGTAAACTTAGGGGGACCGGCAGTTGTTGCCCTCGTTCATGCTTCTCAAATCCTTAAAAAAGATAATGTAGAAGTCTCTTTCTATGGAGCTATTGGAGATGATGAGCAAGCAAAAACTGTTACTTCTGCTATTGAAAAAACTCCCCTTATTTCTCACCTTAAAACAATAGAGGGGCAAAGAACTGCAACTACTGATGTCTTTGATGATCCTATCCAACGCCATGGTAAGGGTGAGAGGAGTTTTATTAATACTCTAGGAGCTGCAAATTATTTTGGCCCCGAAGATATTTCTCCTTCTTTTTATGATGCTTCTATTGTCCTCCTTGGTGGAACGGCCCTTGTCCCCCCTCTTCATGATGGAATTCATTCTGTGCTGCAAAAGGCAAAAGAGAAAGGATGTATTACTGTTGTAGGAACTGTGTATGATTTTCGTAATGAAAAGAAATCTCCTCACACTCCCTGGCCATTAGGAAATAGATCAACCTATCCGTATATAGACTTACTCATTACAGATGAACAGGAGGCTCTTCGACTTAGTGGAACTCATAGTGTAGAACTTGCAGCAAAAACTCTCATAAGTTATGGAGTTGGAGCCCTCATTATTACTCGTGGGGCCCTCGATATGATTGTCTTTTCTACTGGAGCCCTCATTAAGAAGGTAGAGAGCACCACCTTGCCAGTAAGTCACTATATGGATGAGCTGATGGCTAAAGACCCTACTCTGAAAAAAGATACCACAGGGTGCGGCGATAATTTTGTTGGGGGGGTATTAGTTGCGTTAGCAAAACACCTCTTAAAAGAAGATGGCTCCCCTGTTACCATGAGAGACTTGTGTGCCTATGGAGCTGCTTCAGGGGGCTTAACCTGCACTTATCATGGTGGAACCTACCATGAAAAAGAGAGTGGAGAAAAAGCTCTCCTATTGCAGCCAATAGTAGAGGCATACCTCTCTAGTGTAGGAGAAGTATAATGGCTCTTTCATTTGTCCAATGGGGAGCGGGGAACATTGGTAGGTCTTTCATCGGGAGTGTATTTAATAAAAGTGGCTATAAAGTAACTTTTATTGATATAGATACACATCTTATTGAAGCCTTAAATAAAGCTTCTTCGTATGTGGTAAAAACAATAGATGGCTCTGTAACGAAAGATATCGTTGTGCAAGGTGTTTCAGCTGTTAACGGGAATAATCAAGAAGAGGTAAATAACGCTATAATAGGCGCTTCCCTTATAGGGGTGTCGGTAGGTAAAAATGTGTGGCCTCATATTGCCTCTTCTTTAGCTAAAGCAATTATCTCTCGCTATAAAGAGAAACCACGTGAGCCACTAAATATTATCTTAGCTGAAAACATTCACCATGCCTCTGATTTTGTTACCTCCCTCATCACCCCTCACCTCCCTGATAAGTTCCCTTTTACAACGTATGTAGGGTTAGTTGAAACAAGTATTGGGAAGATGGTTCCCTTACAAGATACTCATCAACCACTTGTTCTCAAATCAGAAGTCTATAATGAACTCATTGTTGATAAAAATGGGTTTATAGGAGCTCTCCCCGAGGTGAAGGACTTACACCCAGTGACCCCTATTGAAGCATATGTGGATAGGAAGTTATTTATCCACAATCTTGGACATGCAACTACTTCCTATGTAGGTTTTAGTACCCATCCTAATAGCCCCCTTATTGCTACGGTGTTAGAAGACAAGGAAGTACTTACTGAGGTGAGAGAGGCAATGATTGAGTCAAGTGAGGTGTTACTAGAGCTCTACCCTACTGTATTTACCAACATTGATTTACTTGAACATATTGATGATTTATTAAGACGTTTTCAAAACTTAGCTCTTGGTGATACTCTCTACCGAGT